>DATAGF010000235.1:0-8468 GCA_036257075.1 Miltoncostaeaceae bacterium | reverse complement strand
CGCGCTGCCCAGCGCGCCGGCCTCGTCGAGCCTCTGCCGACGCTCCACGACCTGCGCCACGCCTACGCCTCCGCGCTGCTGGCCGCGGGGCTCACAGTGCACGCCGTGGCCGAGCTCCTCGGGCACTCCTCGCCGGCGCTGGTGATGGCGCGCTACGGGCACGCCTACGCCGACGAGAAGGCCGCCTCGGCGATGGCGCTCGAGCGCCTCGTCGCGGCCCGCAGCTGACCCTCCCCAGGCGGTAACACGGACCGCCGGCTTGGCCCGGCTTGGTCCATTCTTGGTCCAATTCTGGGTCCATAACGGCGACCGGTGTCAGTTTTGGTCGTTTCGTGGCGACGGGCCACGAGCACGAAAAAGGCCTGCGTTTGCAGGCCCTTCGTGCGAATCAGTTGAGTAGCGCATACGGGATTTGAACCCGTGTTACCGCCGTGAGAGGGCGGCGTCCTAGGCCCCTAGACGAATGCGCCGCGTTGAAGGTTCGGCCCCGCCGGAGGCGTCCGAAAGCTGGGGGAGGAGGATTCGAACCCCCGCTACCGGGGCCAGAACCCGGCGTCCTACCGCTAGACGATCCCCCACCGCCGGAGGCGCGGACGATGGTACCAAACGTCCCCCGGGGCGCTTCAAGGCTCGCCGATCAGGCGGCCGCGGCGGCCTCCCAGTCGCCGTAGAGCTCGGCGTAGCGGCCGTCCGCGGCCATCAGCTCGTCGTGGGTGCCCTGCTCGATGATGCGCCCGCCCTCCATCACGACGATCCGGTCGGCGTCGCGGATCGTGGAGAGGCGGTGGGCGATGACGACCGCCGTGCGGCCGGCCAGCAGAGTGCGAAGGGCCTCGTCGATGCGGTGCTCCGCGCGGAGATCGACCGACGAGGTGGCCTCGTCGAGGATCAGCAGGCGGGGGTCGGCGACGAGGGCCCGCGCGAAGGAGAGGAGCTGGCGCTGCCCCCCCGACAGGCCGGAGCCGCGCTCGTTGATGCGGGTGTCGAATCCGTCGGGCAGCGCGTCGATGAACGCGGTCGCGCCCACCGCGTCGGCGGCGGCGCGCAGGTCCTCGTCGCTCGCCTCCGGCCGGCCGAAGGCCAGGTTCTCGGCGATCGTGCCGGCGAACAGGTGGCCCTCCTGGGGGACGATCGCGAGCTGGTCGCGCAGGGAGCGGATCGAGACCTCGCGCAGGTCGTGGCCGTCGATCAGGACCCGGCCCTCCTGCGGGTCGTAGAAGCGCGCGATCAGCTTGGCGAGGGTCGACTTGCCGGCGCCGGTGGAGCCGACCAGCGCGACGGTCTCGCCAGGCTCGATGTGGAGGTCGATGTCGTGCACGACCGGGTGGCCGCCGGCGTAGCCGAAGGTCACCCCGCGAAGCTCGATGCGGCCGGCGATGGGGGGCAGGGGGGGTCGGTCGGGCGGGTCGGCCAGCTCGGGCTCGGTGTCCAGCACGCCGAAGATCTTCTCCAGCGCCGCCATCGCCGACTGGAAGGTGTTGTAGAGCTGGGAGAGCTGCTGGATCGGGTCGAAGAAGCTCGACAGGTAGCCGACGAAGGCCACCATCACGCCGACCGACAGGTCCTGGTCGAGCACGCGGGTCGAGCCGAAGTAGAGGATGATCGCGGTGCCGATGCCCGCCAGCAGCTCGACGCCGGGGAAGTACACCCCCGAGAGGCGCACGGTGGACATGTTCGCCTCGCGGTACTCGTCGTTCACGCGCCGGAAGAGGCGCTCCGTGGGCTCCTGGCGCCCGAAGCCCTGCACGACGCGGATGCCGGCGAGCGTCTCCTGGAGGGTGGCCAGGACGTCGGCCACGCGCTCGCGGGTGCGGCGGTAGGCCCTCGTGGAGTAGACCCGGAAGAGCGCGGTGCCGATCGCCAGCACGGGGAAGATCACGAAGGTGAGCAGCGCCAGCTGCACGTCGTAGGCGAACAGGATCGCGACGACGCCCAAGAAGGTGAGGCCGTTGACGACCAGCGAGGTCACGCCGTCCGTGACGAGCTGGTCGAGGGCCTCGATGTCACTGGTGAGCCGGCTCACGGTGCGGCCGGTCGGCGTCCGCTCGTGGTAGCCGAGCTCCAGGCGCATGAGGTGGCGGAAGGTGTCGGTGCGCAGGTCGAGGAGCACGCGCTCGCCGACCCAGCTCGACAGGTAGCTCTGGTAGTAGCCGGCCAGCCAGCCGACCAGGCCCGCCAGCACGAAGAGGCCGACCGCCAGCACGAGCACGCCCTTGTCGCCGGCGCTGATGCCGTCGTCGATGCCGAACTGCGCCAGGGCGGGGATGGCCAGGCCGGCCCCGGTCACGACCAGCATGAGCAGCACGGTGAGGGCCGCCCGCCCGGCGTAGGGCCGGAAGTAGGGCAGCAGGCGGCGCAGCTTGCGCCGGGGGACGGCGTCGCGGCGCTCGCCCACCCGCGGGGCGGGGCCCGTGGCGGCGCGCGTCGTCATCCGACGAGGGCCGGCGGCCGGCGAGAGCCGCCGAGCCCGAGGAGGGTGCTTGGGCCGCGGGTCACGCCTCGCCCGCCAGCAGCTCGGGACGGGCCAGGCCGCCGTCGTGGATCTCGCGGTAGAGGTCGTTGAGCTCGTAGAGCTCGTCGTGGGTGCCGCGCGCCACGACGCGCCCGCCGTCCAGGACCACCAGCTCGTCCGCCAGGGCGATCGTCGACAGGCGGTGGGCGATGACGAGGGTGGTGCGCCCCTCCATGACCGCCGCCAGCGCGGTCTGGATCTCGCGCTCGGTGGAGGCGTCCACCGAGGCGGTCGCCTCGTCCAGGATGAGGATCCGCGGGTCCGTGATGAGCGCCCGCGCGATGGCCACGCGCTGGCGCTGGCCGCCCGACAGCGTGTAGCCGCGCTCGCCCACCACGGTCTCGAAGCCCTCGGGGAGGGCGTCGATGAACTCCTCGGCCTGCGCCATTCGGGCGGCGCGGCGGACCTCCGCGTCGGTCGCGTCGGGGCGGCCGTAGGCGATGTTCTCGCGGACGGTGGTGGAGAAGAGGAAGGGATCCTGCGAGACGACCCCGATCTCCCGCCGCAGCTCGTCGAGGCGCACGTCGCGCACGTCGGCGCCGTCGACGAGGACGCGCCCGGCGGTCGCGTCGTAGTAGCGGGGAACGAGCTGGGTCAAGGTCGTCTTCCCCGAGCCGGTCGGGCCGATCAGGGCGACCGACCGCCCGGCCGGGATGTCGAGGTCAATCTCCTCGAGCACCTCGGGGCCGTCGGGGTCGTAGGCGAAGGCCACGGCCTCGAGGCGGATCGCGCCGTCGCCGGGCGGCATCGGCGCCGGGTCGGGGACGTCCGCCACGTCCGGCTCGGCGTCGAGCACCTCGAAGATGCGGGTGCCGCCGGCCACCGCCCGCTGCGCCTGGCCGATGAGCATCCCGAGGGAGCGGAAGGGCACCATCAGCATCGTCAGGTAGAGGTAGAAGGCGACGAACTCGCCCAGGGTCATCGCGCCGTCGATGGTCTGGATGCCGCCGTAGACGAGCACCACGCCGAGGCCGAGGATCGGCAGGAAGCCCATCAGCGGCTGGTAGAGCGCCCGGATGTGGGCGGCGTCCATGCTGCGGTCGAAGGCACGCCGCGCGGTCGCCCCGAACCGCTCGGCGCGGTCGGACTCACGGCCGAAGGCCTTGATCACCCGGATCCCGGCGGCGCTCTCCTCGGCCATCTCGGTGACCTCGCCGACCTTCTGCTGCACGTCGATCAGGACGGGGTTCGAGCGGCGGCTGTAGCGCCATGCGACGGCCAGGAGCGCCGGGCCCATGGCCAGCGCCAGCAGCGCCAGCGACCAGTTCAGCACCAGCAGGATCGCCGAGATGATGACCAGCGTGAACGCCTGCATGAAGAAGAAGATCAGCCCGTAGCCGAGGAAGAAGCGCACGGTCTGCAGGTCGCTCGTCAGCCGCGACATGAGCTGGCCCACCGGCATCCGGTCGAAGTAGGCGAAGGACAGCCGCTGCAGGTGGGCGAACAGGCGGGCCCGCAGGTCGTACTCGACGGCCAGGCTCACCTGCCCGGAGATCCAGCGCCGCACGAGCCCGAGGCCCATCCGCACCAGCGCCACCAGGACGACCGCACCGACCAGCGGGGCGAGGGCGTCCCGGTCGCCGGCGCCGAGCACGTCGTCGATCACCCGGCCGGTCAGGTATGGCAAGGTGATGGAGCACGCCATCAGCCCCGCGGCGCACAGCGCGGTGATCGCGACCTTGCCCTTGTAGGGGGCCAGGAAGCGGAGGAGTCGGAGCAGGACGGCCAAGGTGATTTACTGGTGAACCGTAGCGTCGGCCCAATGACCGCACAAGGACCGGCGGACCTCCTGGCGGAGGGCCTGCCGCCCTCCCCGGCGTCGCCGCTCGCGCTCGCCGTGCCCAACGTGAGCGAGGGCCGGGACCCGGCCACGGTCGCCGCCCTGGCCGAGGCCTGCGCCGTCCCCGGGGCCCGTGTGATCGACGTCCACTCCGACCTCGACCACGACCGCAGCGTGCTCACGGTCGTGGGGGAGCCGCTCGCCCTGCAGGAGGCGCTGGTGGCGCTCGCCGGCGAGTGCGTCGACCGCATCGACCTGCGCCGCCAGCACGGCGTCCACCCGCGCGTCGGCGCGCTCGACGTCGCGCCGATCGTTGCCCTCGCCGACGAGGACGTCCCGCTCGCGATCGAGATCGCGACCGGGCTGGCCGGCCGCCTGGGGGAGGAGCTCAACCTGCCGGTCTTCCTCTACGGGGAGGCCGCCACCGACCCGGTGCGGACGCTCCCGCGCGACTTCCGCCGCGGGGGGCTCGAGGAGCTGGCCCGGGCGGTCGAGGCGGCGGAGGTCGCGCCGGATCACGGGCCGCCGCGGCTGCACCCGACGGCCGGGGCGGTGCTCGTCGGCGCCCGGCGGCCGCTGATCGCGATCAACGTCTGGCTCCCCGAGGGAACGCTGACCGAGGCGCGCGCGATCGCGGCCCGCGTGCGCGAGGCGGGCGGCGGGCCGCCGGGCGTCCGCGCCCTCGGCCTCTACCTGCCCGAGGCCGGCATGGCCCAGGTGTCCATGAACATCGAGGACCACCGCGCCGCGCCGCCCGCCCTGGTGATCGGCGCCGTCCGCTCGGCCGCCGAGGCCCTGGGGGTGGAGAGCGGCGACGCCGAGCTCGTGGGCCTGGTGCCGCGCGAGGCGCTGGGCGGGCCCAGCCCGTCCGCGCTGCGGATCGCCGGCATGCGGCCGGGCCAGATCCTCGAGCTCAGGGCCCCCGGCCTGCGCCGGGGCGCGCGCCCCTAGGCCCCCGGCGTGGCGAAGCGCAAGAAGCGCAAGAGCGCCGGGCCGCCGCCCGCCCACAACCCCAGGCGGGCGGCGCTCGAGGCCTCGGGCCAGGCGCCCAAGGCCGCGACGCCGAAGCTCAAGCCGGGCGAGCCGGCGCCGCCCTCGATGCGCGGCGTGCTCGTGCGCGCGGGCATCGTCGCCGCGATCTTCTACCCCTACCTGGTCTACGTGGTCGGCTCGAGCCCGGGCGGCGCCCTGGTCGTCACCATCATCGCCTTCGGCCTCATGATCCCCCTCGGCATCTTCCTCGACCGCTTCCGCTACAAGCGGCAGCTGCGCAAGTGGGAGGAGAAGCGGGCCGGGCAGTCGAGGCGGTGAGCGAGCGGGCGCGCCGCGCGGCGGCACCGCGCGGGACGCGCGACGTGCTGCCGGCAGAGGCCCGCGTGCGCGAGCGGGTCGTCGGCGCGGCACGCGATGCGTTCGCGCGCTACGGCTACGGCGAGATCGTGACGCCCACCTTCGAGGAGACCGAGGTCTTCGTGCGCGGCGTCGGCACCAGCACGGACGTCGTGCGGAACGAGATGTACACCTTCGAGGACCGCGGCGGGCGCTCGCTCACGCTGCGCCCGGAGGGCACGGCGCCGGTGGTCCGGGCCTTCGTCCAGCACGGCATGTACAAGCTGCCGCTGCCGGTGAAGCTCTGGTACCTGGCGCCGATGTTCCGCTACGAGGCGCCCCAGTCCGGGCGCTACCGCGAGCACTGGCAGCTCGGCGCCGAGGCGATCGGCAGCGCCGACCCGCTGCTGGACGCCGAGGTCATCGCCCTCCTCGACGGCATCCTGCGGGAGGTCGGGGTGCCGGGCCTGGAGCTGCGCGTCGGCAGCATGGGGGACGCCGAGAGCCGGGGCCCCTACCGCGACCTGCTCGTCGAGTACCTGGAGCGCCACCGCGACGCCCTCGACGAGGAGGCGCTCGCCCGCATGCGCGACAACCCGCTGCGCCTCTTCGACTCCAAGGACCCGGCGGTGGAGGAGGTCATGAGAGGCGCCCCGACGCTGCTCGACCACCTGTCGCCGGCCGCCCGGGAGCACCGCGCGGCCGTGCTCGGCGCCCTCGACCGCCTGGGCATCGCGTACGAGGAGGACCCGACGCTGGTGCGCGGCTTCGACTACTACACGTTGACCGTCTTCGAGTTCACCAGCGACCGGCTGGGCGCGCAGAGCGCCGTCGGCGGCGGCGGCCGCTACGACGGGCTGGTCGAGGCGCTCGGCGGGCCGCCGACCCCCGGCATCGGCTTCGGGGCGGGGGTCGAGCGGATCGTCCTGGCGATCCAGGACGAGGACGGGGCGGAGACGGCGGCGCTCGACTGCTACCTCGCCGTGCCCGACGAGGGGCTGCGGGCCGAGGGGCTCGCCCTGGTCGAGCGCCTGCGGGCATCGGGCCTGCGCTGCGAGTGGGACCTGCGCGGGCGCAGCATGAAGGGCATGATGCGCCACGCCGCGAGCCTGGGCGCGCGCAGGACGGTGATCCTGGGACCGCGCGAGCACGAGGCGGGGGTCGCGACCGTGAGGGACATGGAGAGCGGGGAGCAGCGCCAGGTGCCGCTGGACGGCCTGGCCGAGGCGCTGGCGCCCGACGAGTCGCCGCGCCGAGGAGAGCGCGGGAACGACGAGGAGGGCTTTCCTACGTGATCGGCTCCCCCCGCTACCGCACCAGCACGTGCGCCGGCGCGGCCGGGTCGGCGGGTCAGCGGGTGCGCGTCGCCGGCTGGGTCCACCGCCGGCGCGACCACGGCGGGGTCGTCTTCATCGACCTGCGCGACCGCTCGGGGATCCTCCAGCTCGTCTTCCACCCGGACGCGGCGGAGGCCCACGCGGCGGCCGGCTCCCTGAGCCCCGAGGACGTGGTGAGCGCTCAGGGCGACGTGGTCCGCCGTTCACCCGAGACCGTGAACCCCGAGCTGGAGACGGGAGAGGTGGAGCTGCGGGTCGACGAGCTCGAGGTGCTGTCGGAGGCCGACCCGCTCCCCTTCTCGGTGGAGGACGAGGGGCAGGAGGCCTCCGAGGAGCTGCGCCTGACCTATCGCTACCTCGACCTGCGCCGGCCGAGGCGGCTGCGGGCGCTCGAGCTGCGCGCGGCGGTCGCCGCGGCGATGCGGCAGGCGCTCGACGCCGAGGGCTTCCTTGAGGTCGAGACGCCTGTCCTCACCCGCTCGACGCCCGAGGGCGCGCGCGACTTCCTGGTCCCGAGCCGGCTCCAGCCGGGCTCCTGGTACGCGCTGCCGCAGAGCCCCCAGCTCTTCAAGCAGCTGCTGATGGTCGGCGGGCTGGAGGGCTACTACCAGATCGTCCGCTGCTTCCGCGACGAGGACCTGCGCGCCGACCGGCAGCCCGAGTTCACCCAGCTCGATGTCGAGGCCTCGTTCGTCGAGCCACCCGAGCTCCAGGAGCTGATCGAGCGCGTGCTGCGCGAGGCCTTCGCCGCCGGGGGCGTCGAGCTGGAGCCGCCCTTCCCGCGCATGTCCTTCGCCGAGGCCGTGCGCCGCTTCGGCACCGACCGCCCCGACCTGAGGTTCGGGATGGAGATCCGGGACTGGAGCGGGCCCGCGGCCGCCTCGGGCTTCGGCGTCTTCGAGGGGGCGCTGGCCGCCGGGGGGGTCGTGCGCGGCATCGTCGTGCCCGGGGCGGGGGAGGGGGTCAGCCGCAAGGTGGGCGACGAGCTCATGGAGGAGGCGCGCGAGCTCGGCGCCAAGGGCCTCGTCTGGGCCGCCGTGGAGGGCGACGGCTCCCTCCGCTCGCCGGTCGCGCGCTTCCTCGAAGGCCTGGCCGGCGACCTCGGGGCCGAGCACGGCGACCTGGTGCTGCTCGTGGCCGACGCCGAGCCGCCGGCCCAGCGGGTGCTGGGTGCGCTGAGGACGCGCCTCGCCGAACGACAAGGCCTGATCCCGGAGGACGCCTGGGCGCCGCTCTGGGTCGTCGACTTCCCCCTGCTGGGCTGGAACGAGGAGGAGGGCCGCTGGGACCCGGTCCACCACCCGTTCACGGCGCCCCGGCCCGAGGACCTCGGGCGCCTCGAGAGCGACCCGGGCGGCGTGCTCTCGCTGGCCTACGACGTCGTCCTGAACGGACTGGAGATCGGCGGGGGCAGCATCCGCATCCACGATCGCGACCTGCAGGAGCGCGTCTTCGCCCTCATCGGCCTCGACGCCGAGGAGGCCGAGGCGCGGTTCGGCTTCCTGCTCCG
>DATAGF010000228.1:0-2198 GCA_036257075.1 Miltoncostaeaceae bacterium | reverse complement strand
CCCAGCTTGATGCCCGGCTTCGCGGCCCGCGCCGCCGAGACGGCCTGCGCGACGAGCCCGCCCACCCCGGCCTGGTCGATGGTCTCGAACGGGTTGAAGGTGATGATGTTGGCCTGGAGGTAGTGGGTGAGGAACTTGTTCTCGGCGTCGTCGCGGCTGAACCCGAGCACGGTCTGGGTGAGGTCGTTGGTGCCGAAGGAGAAGAAGTCGGCCTGGCGGGCGATCTCGTCGGCGAGCAGGGCGGCGCGCGGCAGCTCGATCATCGTCCCGACGAGGTAGTCGAAGCGCTCGCCCCGCTCGCGCAGCACGGTTTCGGCGACGTCGATGACCTCGCCGCGCAGCAGGCGCAGCTCCTCTTCGAAGCCGACCAGCGGGATCATGATCTCCACCAGCGGCGGCTCGCCGAGCTCGGCCTTCACCGTTGAGGCGGCGCTCATGATGGCCGCGACCTGCATGCGGTAGACGTCGGGCCACTCGATGCCCAGCCGGCAGCCGCGCGTGCCGAGCATCGGGTTGACCTCGTGCAGCTGCTGGACCTTGGGCAGCTGCTCCTCGGCCTCCGGGTCCGGGGTGCCCGTCGCGCGGGCCACGGCCACCCGCTCGGAGAGCTCGACCAGGCTCGGCAGGAACTCGTGCAGCGGCGGGTCGAGGAGCCGGATCGTGACCGGCAGGCCGGCCATCGCGCGGAAGATGCCCTCGAAGTCGCGCTCCTGGAAGGTGCGGAGGGTCGCCAGCGACTCGGCCCGCGCCTCGTCGTCGCCGGCAAGGATCATGCGCTGCACGATCGGCAGGCGGTCCTCGCCCTGGAACATGTGCTCGGTGCGGCAGAGGCCGATGCCCTCGGCGCCGAACTCCCGCGCCCTGACGGCGTCCTCGGGCGTGTCGGCGTTGGTGCGCACCTTCATCGTGCGCGCGCGGTCGGCCCACTCGATGATGCGCAGCAGGGAGGGGTTGTTGGGGTCGGGCGGCAGGAGGGGCGCATCCCCGGCGAAGACCGAGCCCGCCGTGCCGTCGATCGTGAGGCGGTCGCCCTCGGCGAAGACGGCGTCGCCGATGGCGATCGTGCCGTCCTCGCCGAAGCGGATCTCGGTGACGCCGCAGACGGCCGGCTTGCCCATGCCCACCGCGACGATGGCGGCGTGGCTGGTCTTGCCGCCGCGCGCGGTCAGGATCCCCTGGGCCTCCACCATCCCGTGGAAGTCGTCGGGCGTCGTCTCGTCGCGCACCAGGATGACCTGCTCGCCCGCCTTGCCCCGCGCCTCGGCCTCGTCGGCGGTGAACACGATCGCCCCGGCGGCGGCGCCCGGCGAGGCGTTCACCCCGGTCGCCAGCGGCGCGGGCGCCGACGCCTGATCGAGCTGGGGCAGCAGGAGCTGGTGGATCTGGTCGGGGTCCACGAGCGCGGTGAGCGACTCCTGCTCGGTGACGATGCCCTCGTCGACCATGTCCACGGCGATGCGGGCCATCGCCTGGGCGCTGCGCTTGCCGTTGCGCGTCTGCAGCATGTAGAGGGCGCCGTCCTCGATGGTGAACTCGACGTCCTGCATGTTGCGATAGGTCCGCTCGAGCAGCTCCATCGTCTCGATGAGCTGCGTGTAGGCCTCGGGCAGCTCGTCCGCCAGCTCGGCGAGCGGGCGCGGCGTGCGGATGCCGGCGACCACGTCCTCGCCCTGGGCGTTGATGAGGAAGTCGCCGAAGGGCTCCCCCTTCTCCCCCGTCACGTTGGAGCGGGTGAAGGCCACCCCCGTGCCCGAGCGCGGGCCGGTGTTGCCGAACACCATCTGCTGCACGTTGACCGCGGTGCCGAGGTCGTGGGGGATGCGGTTGAGGCGACGGTAGTCGCGGGCGCGCCGGTTGTCCCACGACTCGAAGACCGCCCGGACGGCGGCGTCGAGCTGGGCCCGCGGCTCCTGCGGGAACGGCTCGCCCTTGTGCTCCCGGTAGATGTCCTCGAAGGTCGCCACCAGCTCCCGCAGGTCCTCCGCGGTGAGGTCGACGTCCTGCGCCACACCGCGGGCGGCCTTCATGGCCGAGAGCGCGCTCTCGAAGTGGTCCTTGTCCACCTCGGCGACCACGTCGCCGAACATCTGGATGAAGCGGCGGTAGGAGTCGTAGGCGAAGCGGGGGTTGCCCGTGCGCTCGGCGAGCCCCTCGACGCTCTCGTCGTTCAGGCCCAGGTTGAGCACCGTGTCCATCAT
>DATAGF010000240.1:0-9369 GCA_036257075.1 Miltoncostaeaceae bacterium | reverse complement strand
GAAGAGCGGCCGAGGTCGAGGGCTCGTGACCGCCCCTCCGCTCGCCGCGGAACCACTCGACCGCGTCCGCGAGCGCGACCCGCACGGGCGACTGCGGCATCCCCAGCTCGCGGACCGCGCGCGAGCCGTCGGCGAACATCCTCTTGCGCGCCATCAGCGCCCCATCGAGCGGCGCGAGCGGCTCGCGGCCGAGCATCCGACCCTCGATGGTCTCGTCGACGGCCGCGACGGCGATCGCGACCGCGTGCGGCAGCCGCACGCGGGGCGCCCGGCGGCCCGCAATGACGGCCAGCGCGGCGAGGATCTCGCGAAGGGTCATGTTCTCGTTGCCCAGGATGTAGCGGCGCCCGGACGTCCCCCGCTCCAGCGCCAGCCGGTGCGCGGCGGCCACGTCGCGCACGTCAACGAGGTTGAGGCCCGTGTCGACGTAGGCCGGCATCCGGCCGGCGAGGAAGTCGACCACGATACGGCCGGTGGGCGTGGGCGCGTGGTCGCCGGGCCCAACCGGGGCGGTCGGGTTGACCACGACGACGCGCTGGCCCTCGGCCGCCGCCGCCAGCGCCAGCCGCTCCGACTCGACCTTCGAGCGCTTGTAGGCCCCGATGACCTGCGACGGCGGCTGCGGCGTGTCCTCGTCGCCGGGGCTGCCGTCCGCGGGCAGGCCGACGGTCGCGACCGAGGAGGTGTGCACGACCGGCGCGCCCGCCCGGGCCGCGGCCCTGAGTACGTTGCCCGTGCCGGCGACGTTCGTGTGGAAGACCTCGGCCGCCCGGTGGCGGGCGAGCGAGTAGCGCGCCGCCACGTGGAAGACCGCGTCGACGTCCCGCGCCGCGCGCTCGACCGCGCCGGCGTCGCGCAGGTCCCCGGCGGCCGGCTCGCAGCCGTCCGGCAGGCGGCCCGACCCCATGCTCTCCGGCCGCACCAGCGCGCGCACGCTCCAGCCGTGGGCCAGCAGGTCGGCGGCGACGTGGCCGCCGACGAAGCCGGTCGCGCCGGTCACGAGCGCCGTGCTCACCGGAGCCTGCCGAGGGTCTGCTCGAGGCCCGCCCGCAGCGCGCGGCCCGCCACCCGGGCGGCCGGGCCCAGCCGGACCAGCGCGGGGACCTCGCGGGGGTGCCGCACGAAGTGGAGCAGCCCGGCGCCCGGGGTGAGGCGGCCGGCCGCGTCCATGAGCCGGTCGAAGTCGGGGAGCCGGTGGCGCGCCTCGTCGGTCACCGCGCGCAGCGCGAGGAAGGGCACCCCCGCGTCGCGGGAGGCGCGCGCGAGGGCGGCGCTCTCGAGGTCCACCGCGACCCCCTCCAGGCGGGCGCGCTCGTCCGGGGTGCGCGCGATGCGCCGCGCGCTGACGAGGGTGCCGCGGGCGCCGGGCGCGGCCGCGAGCATCTCGGGGTCGGGCGCGAAGCTCTCGCCGCTGGCCTCGTCGCGCACCCGGTCCGGGGCGACCAGGTCCCCCACGCGCAGGTCCGGCGACAGCGCCCCGCAGAAGCCCGCCGAGACGAGGGCCCGCAGCGGCCGGGCGGTCAGCGATGCGGCCGCCCGCTCGGCCGCGTCGGCCCCGATCCCCGCGACGTGGATCTCCAGCTCAGGGCCCGCCAGCTCCGCCAGCGCGCGCCGCTCGGCGGGAACGGCGCACACCACGGCGATCACGCGCGGGCCAGGGTCACCAGGTCGCGCGGGCTCTTGAATGCGTCGAGGATCGTGCTGGCCTCATAGCCGCAGTGCATGAGGCAGTTCGCGCACCTGGGGTCCCTGTCCGTCCCGTACGCGTCCCAGTCCGTCTCGTCGTAGAGCTCGCGGAGGCTCCCCACGTGCTTGTCGGCGAGCAGGTAGCAGGGGCTGCGCCAGCCCTCCACGGTGTAGGTCGGCATCGCCCAGGCCGTGCAGCGGTAGTTCCGCTTGCCCTGCAGGAACTCGTGGAAGAGGGGGTTGTTGTAGAAGGGGATCTCCATGTGGTCGCAGAGGTCGTGCACCTGGGAGTACAGGGCCTGGGCCTCCTGACGGGCGAGGAACTGCTCGCGGTCGTGCGTCACGGCCTCGTAGTCGAATCCCGGCGACGTGATGCATCCCTCGACGCCCATGTCCTTGAGGAAGGCGAACAGCTCCACGTAGTCCTCGGCCGGGACGCCGCGGTAGATCGTGGTGTTGGTGCACACGCGGTAGCCGAGCGAGATGGCCTCGCGCATGTACGTCGTCGCCTTGTCGAAGACGCCGTCGCGGTCGACCGCCTTGTCGTGCACCTCGCGCAGGCCGTCGAGGTGGATCACGAACGCGAACCGGTTCGACGGCGGGATGCGGCCGAACGCGCGGTTCATCAGCAGGCCGTTGGTGCACATGTAGACGAAGCGGCCCTGCGCTGTGATCCCGTTGACGATCTCGTCGATCTGCTTGTGGATCATCGGCTCGCCGCCCGGGATGTTCACGATCGGCGCGCCGGCCTCCTCGGCGACCCGCAGGCACTCCTCCACCTCCATGCGCTTGTGGAAGACGTGCTCGTACTCGCGGATCCGCCCGCATCCGTGGCAGGCCAGATTGCAGATCTCGAGCGGCTCGAGCATCAGCGTCACGGGGAAGCGCTCCGCGCGCTGGATCAGCCGCTTCTTCACCAGATACGTCGCCATGCCGAGCTCGAGCGATCGGGGTCGATGGGGCACGTGCGCTCCTGGCCGGGTCTGGACGGTCGGGATGCTCTCACAGACGCTATCCCACCGCCCCTCCGCTCACCAAGCCGGAGCCGGCGCGCTCATCACCTCGATCGACGGCCGCCCGGGCGGAAGGTCCCCAGCCAACGGCGCGGCGGGGCGTCGACCAGCGGCCCGAGCGTGCGGGCGAGCTCCGCCGCGGCGGGGCGCGCCGCGGGGTCGGGCGCCATGCAGGACATCACGGCGTCGGCGAGGAGCAGGGGGACCCGGCGGCGGGCGGCGAGCGGGGCGGGGGCGCCCTCGAGCTGGGGGTGGCGGACGCCCCGCCGGCGCGCCTCGGCGAACGGGTGGCGCCCCGCCAGGGCCTCGTAGAGGCTGATCCCCAGCCCCCAGACGTCCGCAGGCGGGCCGATCTCTGAGAAGCGCTCCGGCACGCACTGCTCGGGCGCCATGTAGGCGTCGGTGCCGATCGGGCTGGTGATGCCGGGGACCTGGTCGACCCGGCGCGCGACGCTCAGGTCGATCAGCCGCGGCGGGCCGGCCATGACGATGTTGCGCGGCTTGAGGTCGAGGTGGAGGACGCCCCGCACGGCCATGTAGTGGAGGGCCGAGCACATGCCGATGCCCAGGGGGAGGAGCTGCTCGGGCGCGAGCCCGCGGCGGCGGATCAGGGTGGACAGGCGCGGGCCGTCGAGGAACTCGAGCACGACGTGGGGTCGCGGCCCGTCCAGGACGGCGCCGAAGGCGCGCACGATCGACGGGTGGCTCAGGTGGCCCAGGATGTCGACCTCGCCGCGCAGCCCCCGCAGCGAGCCCTCGTCGGCCACCCGGTCCGGGCGGACGATCTTGACCGCCACCAGCGAGTAGAGGTCGTCGTCCCAGGCCAGGTAGGCCTCGTAGCGGCGGCCGCCGCCCAGCGGCCGGACGACGCGCCGCCCCGGGGCGATCGCATCGCCCTCCCTGAAGCCCCAGCTCGCCTTAGTGATGCCGCGCGAATGTGAGGTCGGCGATGCCGACCAGGTCGTCGGCCGGTCCGGGCAGCGCGGCGAGCGCGGCGATCGCGCGCGAGTGGGCCTCGCCCGCCAGCCGGCGGGCCTCCTCGATCCCGTGGCTGCTGACGTAGGTGACCTTCCCGCGCCGCGCGTCGGCGCCCACCGTCTTGCCGAGGTCGGCCTCCGAGCCCTCCACGTCCAGGATGTCGTCGACGATCTGGAACAGAAGCCCCAGCTCGCGCGCGAAGACGCGCAGGGCGGCGTCGACCTCCGGCTCGGGGCGCGCGAGCACCAGGGCGCAGTGGACGGCGCAGGCGATGAGGCGGCCGGTCTTGAGCGCGTGCACGCGGCGCAGGGCGGCCGCCGACTCGCGCCCGTGGTCCTTCAGGTCGAGGTACTGGCCCCCGACCATGCCGCCGACGCCCGTCGCCCTGCTGAGCTCGAGCAGGATGCCGACGCGCACGTCGGGGCCGCCGGGCTGGTGCTCGGCCACGAGGCGGACCGCCTCGGCGAAGAGGGCGTCGCCCGCCAGGATCGCCGTGTCCTCGCCGTAGAGCACGTGGCAGGTCGGGCGCCCGCGGCGCAGGTCGTCGTCGTCCATCGCCGGCAGGTCGTCGTGGATCAGCGAGTAGGTGTGGACGAGCTCGAGCGCGGCGGCGGCGGGGAGGAGGCGCTCGGGCGGCTCGCCGAGGCTCTGCGCCGTCGCCAGGGCCAGGACCGGGCGGATCCGCTTGCCGCCTGCGAGGAGCGAGTGGCGCATGGCCTCGACCAGCCCCTCGGTGCCGGCCATCTCGGCGCGCTCGACCGGGTCGGTGGCCAGGAAGTCGAGTCCCTCGAGGTAGTCCTCGACGAGGTCGCGCAGGTGCTCGGGATATGACGTCGCGGGCCTCCGCGGCATCGGGACGGGCGGACGCGGCACTCTAGCGAGCGGGGCGGGCGGGCCCGGCCCCCGCGCCCTGTAGCGTCGGCGCGTGCGCGCGCTCTTCCTGCACGGGCCGGGGGACCTCCGCCTGGAGGAGGTGCCCGACCCGGAGCCGGGCCCGGGCGAGGTCGTGATGAGGGTCGACGCGGCGCTCACCTGCGCCACCGACGCGAAGATGATGCGCGCCGGCGCCCACCCCGCGCTGGGGCCGCTGCCGGCGCCCTTCGGCCACGAGGCGGCCGGCACCGTGGCGGCGGCGGGCGGGGGCGTGCGCCGCCCCCGGGAGGGCGAGGCGGTCGTGGTGGCCAACTCCGCGCCCTGCGGCCGCTGCGCCGCCTGCCGCGAGGGGCGCGAGAACCTCTGCGAGTCGATCGTCTATCTGAGCGGCGCCTTCGCCGAGCTGCTGCGCGTGCCGGCCCGCATCGTGGAGCGGAACACCCTCCCCCTCCCGGACGGGCTCGACCCCGTCCTCGGCGCGATGGCCGAGCCGCTGGCCTGCGCGCTGCACACCGCCGGCCGGTGCGGGGCCCGGCCGGGGGACGTGGTGCTCGTCCTGGGCGGTGGCGTGCAGGGCCAGCTCCTGGCCGGCGCCCTCGCCGGGCGCGGGTGCCGCGTCCACGTCGCCGATCCCCACCCCGAGCGGCGGGAGCGAGCCCTGCGCTTCGGGGCCGAGGCGGCTCATGAGGCGCCCCGGGACGAGGCGTCGATCGCGTCGCTGCGGCTGGCGCTCCCGGGCGGCCGAGGCGCCCCCGCCGTCGTCGAGGCCGTCGGGCGTCCCGAGGCCTGGCGGGCCGCCGCGGCGCTGGCGCGGCCCGGCGGCGAGGTCACGTTGCACGGCGGCTGTCCGCCCGGCAGCGAGGTGACCCTGCCGACCGGCCCGCTCCACTACGAGGAGCTGACGCTGCGGGGCTCGTACCACCACACCCCGGCCGCCGTGCGGGCCGCCGTGGAGATGCTCGCCGCCGGGGACCTTCCCTTCGCCGAGCTGATCGGCGAGCCGGTGGCCCTCGCCGGGGTGGGGGACGCGCTGTCGCGGGAGCCGGGCGCCAAGAGGCCTGTGATCCCCTTGGTTCTTTGACAGCCCCCTATGACGGGCCCTGAGCTACTTCGATCTCTCGAGCGTTCTCCGCAGCTGGTCGACCACGGCCGCCTGCTCGCGCAGGCTCGCCAGCTCACGCTCCTGGCTGCGGACGATGGCCTCCAGCTCGCGGATCGCCTCGGTCGCCCGCCCGAGCGCCGCGTCGGCGTTGCCCGCCGACGCGCGCCGGCGGCCGCCCCGGGCCGCGCCGCGCGCGCCACTGCGGCGGCGCCGGGGCTGGAGGGGTGCGCCGCGCTTCCGTGCCACTCGGTAGTAGTTGGCCGCGACCGTGCCGGCGCGCCGGCCGGTCTGCTCGGAGAGCTTCTGAAACGCCTGCGTGCGCGTCAGTCCCTCCTCGGCGACGATCCTCTCGACCTGCTCGAAGATCTCGTTGCCGACGTTGCCCCGAGTGCTCTCGGGCTCGGCCTGAGCCATGACGCCTCCGGTTCCCGTAGTGAATCCCCCGCGCGAGTATAGACACCGGAGCGGACGCCATGTGAGATGCCGTCTTACGCGTTCAGACGCCTGAAATTCACATGCGATTTCACGTCTCATCCACGGTGAACACGGCCATCGTCGCCGTGAATCCGTGGACGAAGCTCTTGCCCCCGACGGGCCCGATCTCGCCGTTGCAGAAGAGCCCGGCCGCGGGGATCCGGTCGAGCTCCTCGGCGATCGCCGTGGCGTCGTGATGCGGTGAAGTGAACATCCGTGTGCCGCGCCCGTTGCAGCTGAAGACGAGCGCGCCGCCTGGCGCGGCGGCGCCCATCGCGCCACGGGCGTCGCGCAGCGCGACGCGCAGGTCCTCCGCCGCGGAGCCGGCGTCGCGGACGTGGAAGCGCATCGTCTGCCCGACCCGCACGCTCTCGCCCACCACCAGGGCCCCGGTGTCGCGATCGCCGCCGTGGATCGCGCGGACGAGGTAGTCGCCCCGTCCGTAGTCCGGCCTGTTCTCGTCGATCACGAGCCCGGTGAGCAGCCCGTCCTCGACCAGGGCCCGCTCGGCGGGGTCGAGGGCGGCGACGACCTCCTCCAGCTTCGCGAGCGCCGGCATGCCGGCGAGCTCGTGGACCGTGGAGCCCTCGGCCGCGGTGATCACCATCTCGGGCCCGATCGGCATGCAGCCCTGCGACACGACCGTGCGGATGCGCGCCCCCTCGAGGGCGACCGCGACCGCGCCCTCGGTCAGGACGTCCTCGCCCGCGAACAGCCGGTGATCGCCCGGGCGCCGGCCGCCCGAGGCGAGGCCCCCCACGACCGGCGGCGCGCCCCGCTCCTCGTTGAGCTGGGCCAGGAGGCCGTCGGCGGGGAAGGTGAACGGGTCGGCCAGCATGAGGATCGGGCCGACGTTGCCGGCCGGCGCGTCGGCGATGGCGTCCGGCCAGCCGAGGACGCCCATGCCCTCGGCGACCGGCCGGGCGACCAGGCGGAAGGGGATCACGCGCGCTCTCGGCAGGTGGGCCGCCCAGACCGCGAGGGCCGGCCCCTCCTCGACCTCCTGCCCGTCCGCGACGATCGCCTCGCCCATGGAGCCGATGAGGTGCTCCGGGGCGAGCTCCCGCTGGATCGCGGCCAGCAGCTCCTCGGCCTCCTCGCACAGGTCCGGCGAGGCGAAGACGACGGCCAGGGTCGGCGTCGCGCCCCCCAGCCCGCGCCGGGCCGCGGCGGAGGCCTCGCGCGCCGCCTCGGCGGCGCTCGGCGAGCGCGAGAGCCCGGCTCCGAAGCTGGCCGTGTCGGTCGTCACGGCGCCGATTCTGGCGTACCCCGCTCCGCCTCGCCCGTCTCGTCCTCGATCGGCTCCAACGGGTCGAGCAGGGCGCGGGCCTCGAGCGCGCGGTCGGCCGGCACGAGCAGCTCGCGCGGGCCGCCGGCCAGCATGTCGGGGACGTCGATCGTGGTGCGCCGGACGAGCACGGGGATGTCGAGCTCCGCGAGTCGGCCCGCGAGCATCTCCGCCTCCGGCTGATGTCGCGCGAAGGCCACCCTTGCCCAGCGCACCGGCTCGGGCCGAGGAGGCCGCTGGCGGCGGCGGAAGATGCTCATACCGGGATCAATACACCGGACCGATGGCCGGCGTGCGGGGCGGGGGATCATTCCGGCCGATCAGGAACGGCTTGATCAGCGCCGCGCCGGCCACGAAGCCGCCGATGTGCGCCAGGTAGGCGACGTCCCCGCCGCCGGCCGAGTCGCTCAGGTAGAGGACCTGCAGCACCAGGTAGATCGCCAGCCAGAGCCATGCGGGCAGGCGGAAGGGCAGGAAGAAGAAGGGCAGCACGACCGTCCACACACGCACGCGCGGGTACAGCACGAGATAGGCCCCGAGCACCCCCGAGATCGCCCCCGAGGCCCCGATCAGCGGAACCGGGCTGTCGCCGTCGGCGGCGGACTGGGCGACGGCCGCGATCGCCCCGCAGAGCAGGTAGAAGGGGAGATAGCGGATCCTCCCGAGCCGGTCCTCGATGTTGTTGCCGAAGACCCACAGGAACAGCATGTTGAAGATCAGGTGCAGCCAGCCGCCGTGGAGGAATTGGCTGGTGAAGAGCGTGAGGTAGCTGCTTCGCTCGGCGTTCAGGGCCTGGCAGGCGTCCGCGGGCGGGTCGCCGTCGGGGAAGAGGTTGTCCGCCACGAGGCCGTACTCGCAGATGAACGCCTGCTCGCTGTCGAGCGTCCCGTCGTCCGGCTTGGTGACCTGGAAGAGGAACACCAGCGTGCAGAGCGCGATGAGCCCGATCGTCAGGATCGGGGTCCGGCGGGTCGGGTTGACGTCTCCGATCGGGATCACGGCGGCGGGCGCCTCGGCGCTCGGTCAGCCCAGGATGTGGGCCAGCAGCGCGGCCTGGGCGTGCATCCGGTTCTCCGCCTGGTCCCACGCGGCCGACCTCGGCCCGTGGAGGACCTCGTAGGTGATCTCGTGGCCGTGGTGGGCCGGCAGGCAGTGCATCGCCACGGCGTCGGGCGCGGCGGCGTCCATCAGGGCGTCGTCCACCCGGTAGGGCTCGAGGGCGGCGATCCGCTCGGCCTCGCTCTCCTCGTCGCCCATCGAGACCCAGGTGTCGGTGTAGAGGACGCGGGCGCCTGCGACGGCCTCGCGGGCGTCCTCCACCACCCGCGCCCCGCCGCCGCGCTCGCGGGCCGCGGCGTCGGCCCACGCCACGATCTCCGGGTCGGGCCGGTAGCCCGGCGGGCACCCGGCGGTCACGCGCATGCCGGTCAGCGCCCCGACGATCATCAGCGAGACGCAGCAGTTGTTGCCGTCGCCGAGGTAGGCGACGGGCAGGCCGGTGAGGGCGCCGAAGCGCTCGCGGATCGTCTGCGCGTCGGCCAGCGCCTGGCACGGGTGGTGGGCGTAGGTCAGCCCGTTCACGACCGGGACGCCGGCGTGCCGGTCCAGCTCCTCGATCGTGGCGTGGGGGCCGGTGCGGAGGACGATCGCGTCCACCCACCGGCCCATGACCTTCGCGGTGTCCTCGATCGTCTCCCCGCGGCCGAGCTGCAGGTCGCCGGCCGACAGGACGAGGCCGGTGCCCCCGAGGCGGGCGATCCCGGCGGCGAACGAGACCCGCGTGCGCGTCGAGGGGCGCTCGAAGATCAGCGCGATGACCCGGCCTGCCAGCAGCGGCGGCCAGGACGCGCCCGGGATGGCCTTGAGCTCGTCCGCGAGGTCGAGCACCGCCGCCACCGCCTCGGGCGGGTGGTGGCGCAGCGTCAGCACCGAGCGCCCGGCGAGGGCCGGGTCCG
>DATAGF010000196.1:0-4479 GCA_036257075.1 Miltoncostaeaceae bacterium | reverse complement strand
GGTGCGCGAGGGAGAGGCGGACGTGGTCCTCGGGGCCCGCAGCGCGGTCTTCGCGCCGGTGGCGCGGCTCGGGCTCGTCGTCGTCGACGAGGAGCACGACGCCTCCTACAAGCAGGACGCGACGCCCCGCTACGACGCCCGTCAGGTCGCCGCCATGCGGGCACGCGCCGCCGGCGCGGCCGTCGTCTACGGCACCGCCACGCCGCGCCCGGAGACCTGGAGCGCCGTCCCGCGGCGAACGCTGCGGGCCCGCCCGGACGGGACCTCGCCGCCGGAGATCGAGGTGGTGGACATGCGCATGCAGGGCGCCGGGCCGGTCTCGCGGCCGCTGGCCGCGGCGCTGCACGCGGCCGCCGGCCGCGGCGAGAAGGCGGTGCTCCTTGCGAGCCGGCGCGGCTTCGCCCTGATGGCGCTCTGCCGCGAGTGCGGGTGGATCGCACGCTGCCCGGGCTGCGACGTCGCCCTCGTGGTCCACGAGGCGCCGCGCCGCCTGGTCTGCCACCACTGCGGCCACGCCGAGCCGCTCCCGGGCGTCTGCCCCTCGTGCGGCGCGGCGGGCGTGGCGCGCCAGGGCTCGGGCTCACAGGGGCTGGAGGCGGCGCTGGCGCGGCTCGTCCCCGCCGCGCGCCTCGTGCGCATGGACAGCGGAAGCGCATCGGCCCGCGGCGCGGTGCGGCGCCTTCTGGCCGAGTTCGCGCGGCCGGGCCCCGCGATCCTCCTGGGCACCCAGATGGTCGCCAAGGGTCACGACCTGCTCGACGTGACGGTCGCCGCCGCGGTCGACGCCGACGCGCCCCTGCAGCACGCCGGCTTCCGCTCCGAGGAGCGCGCCTTCGACCTGATCGTGCAGCTCGCCGGCCGGGCAGGGCGGCGCGGCGAGCAGGCCCGGGTGATCGTGCAGGCCTACGAGCCGGAGGCGCGGGCGGTGCGGCTCGGGGCCCGCCAGGCGGTCGCCGAGTTCCTCGACGGCGAGCTTGAGCGCCGGCGCACCCACGGCCTGCCGCCCTTCGCGCACCTCGTGCGCGCGGTGGTCGACGGCGACCGCCCCGAGGCCGTGGCCGCCGCCGCCGAGCGCCTCGCCGGCGAGCTCCGGGCGGCGGCCCCCGGGGTCGGCCTGCTGGGACCGGCCCCGCTGCACCGCCTGCGAGGGCGCACGCGCCGGGCGCTGCTGCTCCGGGCGGACAGGGCCGCCGAGGCCGCGGCCCCGCTGCGCGCCGCCCTCGACGGGGCGGCCGCGGACCTGCGCCGCGCCGGGGTACGCGTCGCCGTGGACGTCGACCCCCAGGAGGCGTAGCAGGACACGGCGGCGGCGCCCCCGACCCGGTCGAGGGCGGCGGGGCCGTCCGCTACGCTGTTCGGCGCCTCGACCCCGGCCAAGGAGTCCCGGTAGATGCCCGTGCCCCGCCTGTTCGAGGCGGCGTCCGACCCGCGAGAGCAGTGGGTCCACGTCGTCGCCATCCTCCTGGCGCTGGGAGGGCCGGAGACGCGCACGGCGCTGGTCGAGGAGATCTCGGGCGAGGCGCTCCCGGACGCCGACGCCCTCCTGGTGCGCGAGCAGCGGGTGCTGGCCGACTCCCCGGACGGGCTCGTGGCCGACGTCGTCGCCCGGGGGGCGGGCTGGACCTTCGCCATCCAGGCGACGCTGGCCTTCGACGGCGACGAGGCCGAGCGGCTGATCGCGACCTACGACGCCCTGACGGCCTCGGCCGACCGCTGCATCGTCATCGCGCTCACCCCCGACCGCAAGCCGCCGCCGGCGGTCATGGAGGCGGTCGCCGGGGGGATGCGCAACGTCCGCCACCGCAGCTGGCTTCGCGTCAGGGACTGGGTGCAGGAGCGACCCGAGCGCGGCCGCGCCCAGGGCACCGACCTGATGCTCCTGCGCGAGGCCGAGTACTTCCTCACGCCCCGCGTGGCGGAGCTCTACCGGCTCGAGGGCCTGATGCCAATGGTCGAGCCCGCGCTGCGGCCGAGCCTGGCCGGCATGTTCTTCGACCTCAACGACCTCGCCCCGGCGCCGCTGATCCAGAACGAGGAGGGCGCCGCGCGGGTCGCCTTCCCCCGCACGGGCCACGCCGTCGCCGAGATCGCCCTGGGGGAGGGCGGCCTGCGGCTCGGCCTCGCCACCGGCGACGCCGGGCCCGGCTTCGCCGACGCGGGCGAGGGCTGGGCACGCCTGCAGGTGGCCGCCCCGGACGACTACCTCGCCGCCCGCGCCTGGGCCCAGTCCACCGCGCGGGCGCTGCTGCCGGCGCGCCGGTGACGGCGACCGCCGAGGGCCGCAGGGTCGGCGCCTGGGCGCTGGTCGAGCGCATCGGGGGAGGGGGGCAGGCGGCCGTCTACCGTGCGCGCCACGCGGCGCTCGGCCGCGACGCGGCCCTCAAGCTGGTGCACCGGGAGGTCTGGGCCGACCCGGCCTTCCGCGTGCGCTTCCGGCGCGAGTGCGAGGCCCTGCTGGCGCTGCGGCACCCGCACATCGTCCCCATCCACGACGCCGGGGAGCAGGACGGCCGCGGCTTCCTGGTGATGGCGCTCGCCCGCGAGGGGAGCCTGGCCGCCCGACTGGCCGCCGGCCCGCTCGACCCGGTCGAGGCGACCGCGCTCCTGGGTCCGGTCGCCGACGCGCTGGACGCGGCCCACGCCGCCGGCCTGGTGCACCGCGACGTCACGCCCGCCAACGTGCTGCTCGACCCCGGCGGCCCCTGGCTGGCCGACTTCGGCATCGCGCGGCGGCTCGACGCCACGGCCATGACGGCCGAGGGCTTCCTGGTGGGCACGGCCGGCTTCCTCGCCCCCGAGGTCATCGAGGGGCGTCCCGCCGGCCCGGCCTCCGACCGCTACGCCCTCGCCGCGGTGGCGTTCGAGGCCCTGACGGGTCGACCGCCCTTCCGGGCCGACGGCGCGCCGGGCCTGCTCTTCGCCCACGTCAACCGCCCCGTGCCGCGGGCCTCGTCGCTCCGCCCCGGCCTGGCGCCGGGCGTCGACGCCGCCCTCCAGAAGGGCCTCGCGAAGGACCCCCGTGACCGGCCCGCGACGGCCCGCGAGCTGGTCCAGTCCATCCGCGCCGGGGCCGCGCGGCCGCCCCGGCGCCTCCGCCGCGCCGCCCGCCCCGCTGTGGTGGCTGCCGTCGCCGCCGTGGCGGCCTGCGGCGCCGCGACCGGGCTGGCCCTGACGCTTGGCGGTGGCGGCGAGCCCGCGCCGCCGGCCCCGCTCGCGACCGTCGTGACCGAGCCACCGCTCACGGTGCCGGCCCCCGGCGGCCGCGACCTGCCCGCGCACCCGGCGGCCGCCGACGACCTGCCCGGACTGGCCGGGACCGCCGGCGCGGCGGCGGCCGACGTCGGCGAGCTGCGGGTGGTGTCGGTGCCGGGCGGCCAGGGGGAGATGGCCGCCGCCGCCGAGGCCCTCGCGGGCCCCGGGATGTGGGTCCAGCCGCTCGAGGTCGACGGGGCGCCCATCGGGCTGGTCGTCGCCTCGCCGATCGACCTCGTCGGCACCATGGACCGCTGGGCGCTGCGCGCGCTCGACGGCCACGTCGTGCTGGTCCGGGGCCGGGGCGCGGACCCGGCGCGCTACGCGGCGGGCCTCTCCGCGTAGGGGCCGGCGGGACGGGCGCTGCTAGAGTCGAGGCGTGTCCTCGCGCGCACTCGACGACCCCGTCCTCGAGCGCCGGCGACTCGCCGCGCTCGCGCTCATCCGCCAGTTCGGCGACCCCGTGCTGCGCGCGCCCGGGCTCGAGATCACCCAGTTCGACGAGGCCCTCGCCGACGAGGCGGACCGGATGGCGGCCATCATGACCGACGCCCGCGGCGTCGGGCTCGCCGCTCCTCAGCTCGGCTCGCTGCGGCGGCTGGCCGTGGTGCGGACCGGCGAGGAGGGCGAGGAGATCGTGGCGCTCTGCAACCCGCGCATCACCTGGCGCTCGGAGGAGACGGAGGTCGACTCGGAGGGCTGCCTCTCGATCGGCGAGATCACGGTGGACGTGGCCCGCGCGGTGGCGATCCGGGTCGAGGCCCAGGACGTCGACGGCCGCCCGATCGAGCTGGAGCCCGAGGGCTTCGAGGCGCGCGTCATCCAGCACGAGCTCGACCACCTCGACGGCGTGCTGATCCTCGACCGCACGGCGCCGGAGCAGCGCCGGGAGGCCCTCCGGGCGCTGCGCGACGAGGGTTAGCCAGGGGACTGGCAAAGAACCAAGGTCGTGCAGATGCCGAGCGAGAACCGAGCCATTCGGATGGACGCGGCCGACGCCGATGCCCGTGCGGCATCGGCGTTGACGCGGGCGCCGAAGGGCGAAGGTTCTCTGGTCGGCCGGGGGCCGACAAAGCCGGCAGGTGCGCGACCGACTTCTTTGACGGGCCCCGAGGGAGCGGGGGGTCGCCACGGCGACCCGGCCCGTCGGATACTGACCGGGTGAGCGCGATCTTCGGCGAGACGCTGACCTTCCCGCAGCCCGCTGGCCCGCAGGTGCGGCTGCGG
>DATAGF010000189.1:0-3982 GCA_036257075.1 Miltoncostaeaceae bacterium | reverse complement strand
CTGCAGCAGCACCAGCTCCTCCTGCATGCGCTCCAGCTCGGCCTCGTAGACCTTCTTGCGCGGCTTCTCGGCCATCGGCGCCCTCCTTCGCCCGGGGTCGCCGAACCATACGAGGGGCGAGGACTCGCGCGCGGGGGGGCGAACGAGGACCCGTGAACGGCGACGGCCCATCCACCCGTGCGATCCTGCGCGTGGTCGGTGTGCTCCTCGTCGTCGGGCTGGCGCTCTGGCTCATCTGGGTCTCGCGCACCGTGCTCACGTGGGTGGGCGTCGCGGCCTTCCTCGCCGTCGCGATCAACCCGCTGGTGAACCTGCTCCAGGACCGGCTGCGGCTGCGCCGCGCGCCCTCGATCCTGATCGTCTACGTGCTCGTCGCGGGACTCCTGACCGGGGCCGCCCTCCTCTTCGTCCCGCCGCTCATCGAAGCGGCCCAGGAGCTCACCGACGAGGTCCCGCGCTACGCCGAGCGGCTCGAGCAGTCGGACCTCGTGCAGCGGCTCGACGAGGAGTACGACCTGCTCAACCGCCTGGAGGAGGAGACCACCTCGGCCCTGGAGGGGGTCGCGGGCCCCGACACCGCCGTCGACCTCGCGCGGCGGCTGGCAAGCGGCCTCGTCGCGCTCATCAGCATCGGGGTCCTGTGCTTCCTGCTGAGCCTCTACGGCCGCCGCGTGAAGGCCTGGGTCGTGAGCATGGCCGATGAGCGCCGCCGGCCGAGGCTGGAGCGCGTCTCGGAGCGGATCTACCGGGTGATCTCGGGCTACGTCGTCGGCATCTTCCTCGTCGCCCTGACCGGCGGCGTGGCGGTGTGGATCTTCCTCACGATCGTCGGCGTGCCGTTCGCCCCGCTCCTGGGGTTCTGGGCCGGGCTGTCGTCCCTGATCCCCCTGGTGGGGGCGACGATCGGGGGGATCCCATACATCGTCGTCGCGTTCTTCCAGGGGTGGCCGATCGGGGTGGCGGCCATCGTCTTCCTGGTCGTCTACCAGCAGATCGAGAACAACGTCTTCCAGCCGATCATCCACCGCTACACGGTCCAGCTGAACCCGTTCTGGATCATCCTCGCGGTCCTGATCGGGGCCACCATCCTTGGCTTCATCGGTGCCCTGATGGCCATCCCGGTGGCCGGCATCGTCCAGGTGCTCGTACAGGAGTGGTGGTCGGCGCGGCAGGCGCGGCGGGCCGGGCTCGAGGGGACGGCGGTCATCGAGGGGAGGCCGACGATCGAGGGCCCACCGGGAGCGGAGGGGGAACCCGAGCCGTAGGCCTCGTGCCGCCGGGCTACCCTCCCATGCCGTGGACCCGAGAAGCGCCGAGCTGCTCGAGCTGCCGGCGGTCCGCCAGCGGCTGGCCGGCCTGACGTCGTTCGCGGGCGGCCGCGACCTGGCGCTCGCGCTCGCCCCCTCGCCCGAGCCGGAGCGCGTGGCCGCCCGCGCGGCGGCGACCGAGGAGGCGCTGCGCCTGCGCGACCTGGGCGTCGGAGGGCCCGGCGGTGCGACCGACCTGCGGCCGGCGACCGAGGCCGCGGCGCGCGACGTCGCGCTCGAGGCGGAGGCGCTGGCGGAGGTGCTCGCCACGGTGCGCGTCTGGCTCGAGGCCCGCGACGCGGCCGGCGCGCACGCCGACGAGGCGCCGCGCCTTGCGGCGGCGCTGGCCGCGCCCGACCTCGCCGCAGCCAGGCGCGTGGAGTCCGCCCTCGAGCGGGCACTCGACCCGCGCGGCGGCCTGCTCGACACGGCCTCCCCGGAGCTGGCCTCCGCGCGCCGCCGCCTCGCCTCGGCCCGGCGGGCGGCCGCCGCGCTGCTGCGCGACCTCGCCGCCCGCCTGCGCTCGCACCTGCAGGAGTCGTTCACGACCGAGCGCGGCGGCCGGCCCGTGCTCGCCGTCAAGGCGTCGTCGCGCTCGGCGGTCCCCGGCATCGTCCACGACAGCTCGGGCTCGGGGCAGACGCTCTTCATCGAGCCCATGGAGCTCGTGGAGGCGAACAACAGGGTGCGGGAGCTGGCGGCCGAGGAGGCCGAGGAGGAGGCCCGCATCCTGCGGGCGCTGTCGCGGCTGGTGGGCGACGAGCGGCGGGCGCTCGACGACCTGACCGCCGCGCTCGCGCAGCTCGACCTCGCCCTGGCGCGGGCGGCGCTGTCGCGCGCCTGGGACGGCTGCCGGGTCGAGCCGGCGGACGAGGTCGACCTCCGCGCCGCCCGTCACCCGCTCCTCGACCCGGCCTCGGCCGTCCCCATCGACCTGCCCCTGGGGGGCGTGCGCGCCCTTGTGATCTCGGGGCCGAACACCGGCGGCAAGACGGTGGCGCTGAAGACCCTGGGCCTGCTGGCGATGCTGCACCAGTGCGGGCTACGGGTCCCGGCCGCCCGCGCGCGCCTGCCCGTCTTCGACCGCGTGCTCGCCGACATCGGCGACGACCAGTCGATCGCGGAGAGCCTGTCGACCTTCTCGGCGCACGTCCGGCGCCTCATCGCGATCCTCGCGGCGGCCGGGCCGCGCTCCCTGGTGCTGCTCGACGAGCCGGCCGCCGGCACGGACCCCGACGAGGGCGCCCGCCTGGCCGAGGCGGTCGTCGGGCGGCTGGTCGAGCAGGGGGCGCTGGTGCTGGCGACCACCCACCACCCCGAGGTGAAGGCATGGGCCAGCGCCGCGCCCGGCGCGTCCAACGCGGCCGTGGGCCTCGACGCGCGGACCCTGCGGCCGCTCTACGCCCTGCACATCGGCGAGCCCGGCGCATCGCACGCCCTGGGCATCGCCGAGGGGCTCGGCCTCGACCCCGCGATCGTCGAGGCTGCCCGCGCCGCCGGGCCGCCCGAGCGGCGGGCGCTCGAGGCGCTGCTGCAGGAGGCGGCAGCCGCCCGCTCCGCCGCCGACGACGAGCGCGCGGCGGCCGCGGCGGAGCGCGCCGAGGCGGCCGAGGCGCGAGGGCGCGCCGAGTCCCGCGAGGCCGAGCTCGAGCGGCGCCTCGAGCGCTCGCGCGAGGCGGCGGAGGCCGAGCGGGGCCGCGCCCGCCGTGAGGCCGAGGCCGAGCTGGGCGCCGCGTCGCGCGAGCTCGCCGAGCTGCGGGCGGAGATCTCGGCCGCGCGGCGCGAGGAGGCCGCCCGCCGGGCCGCCGCATCCGCCCCCGCCCCGGCGCGCGAGCGCGCCCGCGACCGCCGCCTCGGCGCCGCCTCGCAGGCCGCGGCCCGGGCACGGGAGGAGCTGGCCGCGGCCGCCGCGGCGCCGGCGCCCGCCAGGCGCCCCGTGGCGGTCGGCGACGAGGTGGTCGACCCCGAGATGGGCTTCCGCGGCCGCGTCGTGGCGATCGACGGCGGGCGGGCCGAGGTGCAGGGGGGCGCGGCCCGCATGCGGCTGCCGCTCGCGCGGCTGGTCGCCGACCCCGCCGCCGCCGCGCGCCCGCCCGAGCCCGAGGAGCCGGCCGTCACCGCCACCCCGCCCTCGACGGCGGCGACGCTCGAGGTCGACGTCCGGGGGCGGCGGGCGGCCGACGCCGTCGGCGCCGTGCGCGAGCGGATGGACGCGGCCGCGATGGCCGGCCTGCCTCAGGTGCGCGTGATCCACGGCCACGGCACCGGGGCGCTGCGCGCGGCCGTCCGCGAGGAGCTGGCGCGCCATCCGCTCGTGGAGCGCGCCGAGCCGGCCCCGCCCGAGGAGGGCGGAGACGGGGCGACGATCGCGTACCTCGACCGCTGAGGGGAGCGCGCTCCCGTCAGCTCGGGTCGGGCAGCTCCCCGATGTTGCGGAGGACGCCGACGTCCGGCGCCATGGTGCGGAAGGCGTCGTCCTTCTGGAGGACGCCGACGGTGTAGACGGGCAGCTCCTGCATGCGGGACAGCATGGATGCCGCGTCGCGCGAGCGCGGGACGGACTTGAAGGTCGAGACCAGGATGGCGGAGTAGCCGCCGGACTTGGCCTCCTCGAGGGGCTTCGGCCAGTCCGGCCGCAGGACCTCGACCTCCCAGCCGGCCTCGGTGAGCGCCTG
>DATAGF010000188.1:0-10073 GCA_036257075.1 Miltoncostaeaceae bacterium | reverse complement strand
CATCGTCGCCTTGGTGAGCCGTTACCTCACCAACAAGCTAATGCGCCGCGGGCCCATCCCAAGGCGGAGGCCGAAGCTACCATTTCCCGAGATGCCTTGAGGCATCTCGGATCATGCGGTATTAGCCCGGGTTTCCCCGGGGTGTCCCGCTCCTTGGGGCCGGTTGCCCACGTGTTACTCACCCGTTCGCCGCTGTACTCCCCTCCGAAGAGGGTTTCTCGCTCGACTTGCATGTGTTAAGCACGCCGCCAGCGTTCGTCCTGAGCCAGGATCAAACTCTCCGTGAAGAAAATCGGAGACGACCCGACCTCGACCCGAATGGGGGCAAGG
This sequence comes from Miltoncostaeaceae bacterium, assembly GCA_036257075.1. Classification (GTDB taxonomy): domain Bacteria; phylum Actinomycetota; class Thermoleophilia; order Miltoncostaeales; family Miltoncostaeaceae; genus DATAGF01. The sequence goes on along the minus strand of DATAGF010000188.1, from coordinate 9,743 downwards.
CGGGTGATCCGAGCGTGTTGCTGCCTTCTCGAGCGGCGCGGCGTCGCGCCGGGCCGTCCGAGACGACGGGGTTCGTTCTACAAACCTGGCCATCGCGACCCACGGCAGCGCCGGGGCCGAAATGCATGCTGTTCAGTTTTCAAGGATCGCGGCGGCCGCATGGCGCGGCCCGGCCTGATCGACCCGCTTTCCCACCTTCGCGGCCTCCGAGCGTTCCGGAGGCCCCCACGCGGGCGCATCGCGCGCCTCGTTTACGCGGGCGTCTCCATGGGCTGGAGGTCGAAGAGGTGAGGTCTCAAGCGGGTTTCCTGTCCCCACGGCAGCCGGAACGGCTCCCGAAGGTCGAGGGAGTATACCGCCGAAACAGGCGGGGTCAAGCCGTTTCGTGGCCCGTCCGACCGCCTGTCAGGCGCCTCCGCCCTCCAGCCTCAAGCGGGCGAAACGCCGCTTGCCGGCGCGGATCACGCGCCCGTCGAGGGCCTCGGCCGGGAGGTCGAGGTCGCTCACCGGCTCGCCGTCCAGGCTGACCCCGCCGCCGGCGATCAGGCGGCGCGCCTCGCTGCGCGAGCCGACCCCCAGCTCGTCCGCGAGGAGGGCCGGCAGGTGCACCGTGCCCGCGCCGACGGCCACCGTCGGCATCTCCTCCGGCGCCTGCCGGTCGCGCACGACCCGGTTGAAGTGATCCTCGGCCCGCTCGCCCGCGCCCGGGCCGTGGAAGCGGCCGGCGAGGAGGCGCCCGAGACGCCGCTTGTCGTCGGCGGGGTGGCCCGAGGGCGGCGGCTCGCCCGGAGCGAGCAGGCGGTACCACTCCGCCAGCGCGGCGTCCGGGATGCGCATCGTGCGCCCGAACTGCTCCTCGGGCGGGTCAGCGACCCCGATGTGGTTGGCGAGCGACTTGCTCATCTTGCGCTCGCCGTCGAGCCCCGCCAGCAGCGGCATCGTCATCACGACCTGGGGCGCCTGGCCGTAGGCGGCCTGGATCTCGCGGGCGAGCATGAGGTTGAAGAGCTGGTCGGTTCCCCCGAGCTCCACGTCGGCGCCGAGCTCGACGGAGTCGTACGCCTGCATGAGCGGGTAGAGCAGCTCAAGCACCGACACCGGGCGGTCGTCGGCCATCCGCTCGGCGAAGTCGTTCCGGCGCAGCAGCTGGTTGACCGTCGCCGAGCCGGCCAGCCGGAAGACCTCCTCGAGCCCCATGCGCGAGAACCACTCGCCGTTGGCGCGGATCTCCGTCCGGTCGGGGTCGAGGATCCGGAAGGCCTGCTCGCGGTAGGTGGCGGCGTTGCGCTCGATCTCGTCGGCGCCGAGCATCGGCCGCGTCGAGGTGCGCCCGGAGGGGTCGCCGACCCGCGCGGTCCAGTCGCCGATGACCAGCACGGCGAGGTGGCCGGCGTCCTGAAACTCGCGCAGCTTGCCCAGCACGACCGAGTGCCCGAGGTGGATGTCGGGGGCTGTCGGGTCGACCCCGAGCTTCACGCGCAGCGGCCGGCCCAGACGGAGCTTCTCCTCGAGGCCGTCCGGGGGCACGACGGCGACGGCCCGGGCGGCGAGGGCCTCGGCGGCGCTCACGTCTTGGGGAGCGGGCGAGACAGGTGGGGCGAGCCGGCCATCCCGAACCGCCAGGGCCGCTCGGCGGCCTTGGTGATGCCCACCCGCGGGCCGCTGGCCACGTCGACCGGCCCGGTGCGCGCGCCCACGCGGATCGCCGCGCCGGGGCCGGCCGCGGCCGCCCCGTCGAGCCGCCCGTCGATGCCCAGCGCCGCGCACAGCCGCCCCGGGCCCGCGCAGAGGAGGCGGTCGGCGAGGCCGCCGCGCCGCGCCCGCATGACGTCGAGGCCGTGGGTCGGCTCGAGCGCCCGCAGGAGGACGGCCGCGCCGCGGCCCTCGGGCTCGCACACCAGGTTTGCGCACCAGTGCTGCCCGTAGCTGCGGTAGACGTAGAGCCGGCCCGGCGGCCCGAACATCACCGCCGCCCGCCCGGACGGGCCGCGGAAGCTGTGCGAGGCCGGGTCGTCCTGCTGGTAGCGCTCGACCTCGACGATGAGGCCGCCCACGCCGTCCACCAGCAGGCTGCAGCCCACCAGGTCGGGGGCCACCTCGGCGACCGGGCGGGCGAAGAAGCCGGCGTCGAGCGGCGCCCCCAGCGCCGACGACCCGGGGGGCGCGGCGGCGGTGCTCACCAGGCGGCGACCAGGGCCCGGGCCGCGTCGAGCTCGTCGAGGACCGCGCCCCGGGCGGTCCCGCCGCGGGCGGCCTTCGCCTCGACGGAGGCCTCGGCCGAGAGATCGGGCGCCGCGATCTCCCCCAGGCCGGCGGCCGCGAGCTCGTCCGGGCCGGCGTCCTCAAGGCCGATCCCGCGCTCGAGGCAGACCCGCACAAGGCGGCCGACCGCCTCGTGGGCGCGGCGGAACGGCCAGCCGAGCGTCACCAGCTGGTCGGCGAGGTCGGTCGCCGTCAGCGTCCCGCCGGTCACGGCTGCGGCCATCCGGTCGCGGCGGAAGTCGGCCGTCGCGATCATGCCCGTCATCGCCGGCAGCAGCAGCTCGACCGTGTCCATCGCGTCGAAGAGGTACGCCTTGTCCTCCTGGAGGTCCTTGTTGTAGGCGAGGGGCAGGCCGTGCAGCACCCCCAGCAGCCCGGCGAGGCCGGCCGTCAGGCGGGGGGCCTTGGCGCGGGCCAGCTCGGCGGCGTCCGGGTTCTTCTTCTGGGGGAGCATCGAGGAGCCCGAGGCGAAGGCGTCGTCGAGCTCGACGAAGCGGTGCTCGTCGCCCGCCCAGAGCACGATCTCGGCGCCCAGGCGCGAGAGGTGCACGCCGAGCTGAGCGGCGAAGTGCAGGTAGTCGACCAGCGCGTCGCGGCTCCCCACGGCGTCCATGCTGTTGGGGCTGGGGCGCTCGAACCCGAGGTCCTCGGCGACCGCCGCCCGGTCGACGGGGAAGCCCACGCCGGCCAGCGCCCCGGAGCCGAGCGGGCACTCGCCCGCCGCCTCGATGACGTGGCCGAGGCGGGCCTGGTCGCGGCCCAGCATCCAGACGTAGGCGAGCAGGTGGTGGGCCAGGCGCACGGGCTGGGCGCGCTGCCCGTGGGTGTACCCGGGCAGGAGCGTGTCGACGTGGTCCTCCGCCTGGCGCAGCAGGGCCTCGGCCAGCCCGCGCAGCAGCTCCCGCTGGCCCGTCGCGTGCTCGCGCAGGTACAGCAGGACGTCGGTGATGACCTGGTCGTTGCGGCTGCGCGCGGTGTGCAGGCGCCGGCCCGCGTCGCCGCACAGCTCGGTGAGGCGGCGCTCGACGGCTGTGTGGATGTCCTCGTCGGACGCGCGGAAGGCGAAGTCGCCACCGCGCAGCTCGTCCTCGATGCGTGCCAGGCCGGCCTCGATGGCGTCGGCGTCGTCGCTGGAGATGATCCCTTGCGCCGCGAGCATGCGCGCGTGGGCGCGCGAGGCCGCCAGGTCCTGGGGCCAGACGCGGCGGTCGACGTCGAGCGAGGAGTTGAGGCGGTCGAACGCCTCGGCCGGCCCGGCCGCGAAGCGCCCGCCCCAGAGGCGCGCGCCGTCCGTCATGGCCCCGCCCGACGAGGTCCGGCCGCCGTCGAGAGCGGCGGAGCCGGAGGAGGGCCCTTGGGGGCCCGGCGTCGCGCGATGACCGCCGCCAGGGCCGAGCAGACCCGCTCCACCTGGCCCTCGGTCATCTCCGGGAAGAAGGGCAGCGCGATCGTGGACGCGCTGATGGCCTCGGTCACCGGGAGCTCGCCCGGGCGGTGGCCGTGAACCTGGCGGTAGTAAGGCTGGAGGTGGATGCAGGGCAGGTAGGGCTTGGCCGACACCCCGAGCGCGTCGAGATCGCCGACGACCTGATCGCGGGCCAGGTCAGGGTCGAGCCGGGGGGCGTAGACGAACCAGGAGCGGCGCTGGGCCCCCTCGTACATGGGCGTGACCCCGTCGATCTCGCGGACGCGTTCCTGGTACCAGCCGGCGACCCGGTCGCGGCCGGCCATCATCTCGTCGAGGCGCTCGAGCTGGGCGACGCCGATGGCGCAGTGGACGTCAGAGAGGCGGTAGTTGAAGCCGAGGCGCGAGTGGACGAGCCAGGCGCCGTCGTCCGAGCGGCCCTGGTTGCGCAGGCTCGCCAGCGTCCGCGCCAGCTCGTCGTCGTCGGTGAGGACGAGCCCGCCCTCGGCGGTCGTGAGCTGCTTGTTGGCGTAGAAGCCGTAGACGGCGGGGTGGCCGAAGGTGCCGAGCTTGCGGCCGTCGTAGGCGCCGTCGATGGTCTGGCAGGCGTCCTCGACGCGCGCGAGGCCGTGGCGCTCGGCGACCTCCACCAGCGCGGGCACCTCGGCCGGGTAGCCGAAGATGTCCACGATCAGGACCGCCTTCGTGCGCGGGGTGATGGCCGCCTCGACGGCCGCCGGATCCATGTTGAACGTGAACGGGTCCACCTCCGCGAAGACCGGTCGCGCCCCCGTGAACAGGACCGCGTTGGCCGACGCGACGAACGAGAAGGAGGACGTGACCACCTCGTCGCCGGGCCCGATGCCGAGCGCGTGAAGGCACAGGTGAAGCCCGGCGGTGCCGCTCGAGACCGCGACGGCGTGGCGGACGCCGATCCGGTCGGCCCAGGCGCGCTCGAAACGCGGCCCCATCGGACCGAGCGAAAGCTGGCCCGAGCGCAGGACCTCGTCCACCAGCTCGCGCTCCCGCTCGCCGATCACCGGCCTGGCGAGGGGGATGCGCTCGTCGGCGGCGCTCACCCCGTGGAGGTGGACGCCGGCGCGCGCGCCGACCGCCGCACCCCGTGCTCCAGGCTGTCGAGCAGCGCCTCCCACGATGCCTCGATGATGTTCTCGCTGACGCCGATCGCGCCCCAGGTGTCGCGGCCGTCGCCCGAGTCGATCAGGACCCGCGTGACCGCGCCGGTGCCCTTGGTCTCATCGAGGATCCGGACCTTGAAGTTGACCAGGGAGATCGCCGCCAGCTCCGGCACCCGCGGCTCGAGCGCGAGGCGCAGCGCGGCGTCGAGGGCGTTGACCGGGCCGTTGCCCTCGGCGGTCGCCACCAGGCGCTCGCCGCGGTGGAAGAGCTTGACCGTCGCCTCGGTCTCCACCCGGCCGTCGGCCCGCTTCTCGGTGATGACGCGGAAGCTCTCGAGCGTGAAGAGCGGCTCGTAGACGCCGGTCTCGCGCTCCAGCAGCAGCTCGAACGAGCCGTCGGCCACCTCGAAGTGGTAGCCGCGGTGCTCCAGCTCCTTCAGCCGGGCGAGGATCGCGGGGACCCGCCCCCGCTCGTCGTCGAGGTCCACGCCCAGCTCGCGCGCCTTCGCCAGGATCGTGCCGCGGCCCGAGAGCTCGGACACCAGCACCCGGCGCTCGTTGCCGACCGCCGCCGGCTCGATGTGCTCGTAGGCGCGGGCGTCGGCGTTCACGCCCTGCTGGTGCATCCCGCCCTTGTGGGCGAAGGCGTTGTGGCCGACGTAGGGCGCCCAGGCGTCGGGCTGGAGGTTGGCCGTCTCGGCGACGAAGACGCTGAGTGCGGTCAGCTCCGCCAGGCGCTCGGGGGTGACCGTGCGGTAGCCCATCTTCAGCGTCAGCGAGGGGATGATCGAGACCAGGTTCGCGTTGCCGCAGCGCTCGCCGTAGCCGTTGATCGTGCCCTGCACCATCCGGGCGCCCTCGTCGACCGCGGCGAGGCTGTTGGCGACGGCGCACTCGGCGTCGTTGTGGGTGTGGATGCCGAGGGCCGCCCCGGGCAGCGCCGCGCGCACCTCGCGCACCACCGCGGCACAGCGTGCCGGAAGAGTCGCGCCGTTCGTGTCGCAGAGCGTGATCCAGGCGGCCCCGCCCGCCTCGGCCGCGCGCAGGCACTCGAGGGCGTACCCGGGGTGGGCGGCGTAGGCGTCGAAGAAGTGCTCGGCGTCGTAGACCACCTCCTTCCCCTCGCCGGCGAGAAAGGCGACCGACTCGCCGATCATCCCGAGGTTCTCCTCGCGCGTGACCCGCGTGACCTTCTCGATGTGGAGGTCCCACGTCTTGCCGACGATTGTCGCCACGGGCGCCGCGCACTCGGCGAGCCCGCGCAGGGCGGGGTCCTCGGAGGCGGCGGCGCCGCGACGGCGGGTCATGCCGAAGGCGGCCAGGCGGGTCGCCCCGAGGTCCTCGCCCTCGAGGAGCCGGAAGAGCTCGCCGTACTTCGGGTTGCTCGCCGGGAAGCCGGCCTCGATGTAGTCGATGCCGTACTCGGCCAGGCGCACGGCCACGGCGAGCTGCTCGCCGACCGACAGGCTCAGCCCCTCGCGCTGCATGCCGTCGCGCAGCGTGGTGTCGTAGATGGCGATCAGCTCGCTCACGGCAGGGCCGACGCCTCGGGCGTCTCGACGTAGTCCAGCCACTCGGCCGAGCGGGGGTCGCGCCCCTCGACGGCGGCGAAGAAGCGGTCCTGCAGGCGGCGCGTGACCGGCCCCGGCTGGCCGAGCTCGTGGTCGTCGATCTCGTTGACCGGGCAGACCTCGGCGGCCGTGCCGGTGATGAAGACCTCGTCGGCCGTGTAGAGCTCGCCGCGGGCGACCTCGCGCTCGAGGACCGGGATGCCCTCGTCGCCGGCCAGGGCGATGATGCTCGCGCGCGTGATGCCCTCGAGGATCGACGCGTGCGCCGGGGGCGTGATCAGCGTCCCGTCGCGCACGAGGAAGAGGTTCTCGCCCGAGCCGTCTGCGACGTAGCCGGCCTCGTTGAGGAGGATCGCCTCCTGGTAGCCGGCCTTGTGGGACTCGATCTTGGCGAGGATCGAGTTGAGGTACTGGCCGCCCGCCTTGGCCGTCGCCGGGATGGTGCTGGACCCGATGCGCCGCCAGCTCGAGATCTTCGCCCGGATGCCCTTCCGCAGGCCCTCCTCGCCGAGGTAGGCGCCCCACTCCCAGGCCGCCACCGCGACATCGACCGGCGCCTCGAGCGGGAAGAGCCCCATCGTGCCGTACCCGCGCAGGACGATCGGCCGGATGTAGCAGGCGCCGAGGGCGTTCGCCGCGATGACCTGGTGCACGGCGAGCCGCAGCTCGGCGCGCGTGTACGGGAGGGGCATGTGGTACATCTGCGCCGACCGCTCGAGCCGCTGCAGGTGGTCGTCGAGCCGGAACACCGCCGTGCCGCCGTCGGCGTCGTACGAGCGGATGCCCTCGAACACCGTGGTCCCGTAGTGCAGGCCGTGCGAGAGCACGTGCACGCGCGCGTCGGCCCAGTCGACCAGGGCCCCGTTCATCCAGATCTTCTCGGCTTCCTGCATGGGCGTCCTCCGCGGTCGGCGAAGGTTACCGGAGCGCCTCGGCCAGCCGGTCGCGCATGGCCTCGGTGCCCAGGTCGCCGCCGAGGTCGCGCGTGCGGGCGCCGCCCTCGACGACCGCGTCGACCGCCGCCTCGAGGCGGTCGGCGGCGTCGGGCGCGTCCAGCGAGTAGCGGAGCATCATGGCTGCGGACAGGCAGGTGGCGATGGGGTTCGCCACGCCGGTGCCGGCGATGTCGGGCGCCGAGCCGTGGACCGGCTCGTAGAGGCCAAGCGACCCCGGGCCGAGGCTTGCGGACGGCAGCAGGCCGATGGAGCCGGTGATCATCGCCGCCTCGTCGGAGAGCACGTCGCCGAACAGGTTCTCGGTGACGATGACGTCGAAGTCGGCCGGCCGGCTGACGAGCTGCATCGCGGCGTTGTCGACCAGCATGTGCTCGAGCTCGATCCCGGGGTGGGCGGCGGCCGTGCGGTTCACCTGCTCGCGCCAGAGGCGCGAGGTCTCGAGCACGTTGGCCTTGTCCACCGAGGTCACCTTGCCGCGGCGCCCGGCCGCCGCCCGGAACCCCCACTCGGCCAGCCGCTCCACCTCGGCGAGCGTGTAGACGCAGGTGTCGAAGGCCCGGTCGGGCTGCCGCCCGCGCTCGCCGAAGTAGATGCCGCCGGTCAGCTCGCGCACCACCAGCAGGTCGGTGCCCTCGATGCGCTCGCGCCGCAGCGGGCTGGCCTCGTAGAGCGCCGGCCACGGGCGGACGGGCCGCAGGTTCGCGTAGAGGCCGAGGCCCGCCCGCAGCCCCAGCAGCCCCTGCTCGGGGCGCGGCCTGGCGGGGTCGGTGGTGTCCCAGCGGGGGCCGCCCACCGCGCCCAGCAGCACGGCGTCGGAGCCCGCGCAGGCCTCGAGCACCTCGTCGGTGAGCGCCGTGCCGTGGGCGTCGATCGAGGCGCCCCCGACGAGGTGCTCGTGCCAGCGGACCGCCAGGCCGTGATCGGCCGCCACCACGTCGACCAGCTCGCGGGCGACCGCCACGACCTCGGGCCCGATTCCGTCGCCCGCGAGCAGGGCGACCGACGCCTCCCTCACCGGGGGCCCTCCCGGCTCAGGCGAACCGGGTCGTCACGGGCCCGTCCCGCTCGGCCTCGCGCTCGTAGCGGGCGATCTCCTCCTCGTGGGCGAGGCTCAGGGCGATGTCGTCCCAGCCGTTGAGCAGCCGCTCGCGGATGCCGGGCTCGATGGCGAACGGGATCTCGCGCCCCTCCGAGGTCTCAACGACCTGGAGCTCGAGGTCGACCGCGGCGGCGGCGCCCGGCCGGGCCGTCGCCAGGTGGATGAGGTCGGCGACCTCGTCCCCGGGCAGCGTCACCGGCAGGAGGCCGATCTTCGTGCAGTTGGTGCGGAAGATGTCCGCGAAGCTCGGCGCGACGATCGCCCGGAAGCCGTGGTCCTGGAGCGCCCAGGGCGCGTGCTCGCGCGAGGAGCCGCAGCCGAAGTTGCGCCCGGTCACGAGGATCGGCGCGCCGGCGTACTCCGGCCGGTCGAGCGGGAAGCCCTCCTGGCCGCGCCAGTCCCAGAAGAGGAACTCGCCGAAGCCGGTGCGCTCGATCCGCTTGAGGAACTGCTTGGGGATGATCTGGTCGGTGTCCACGTCGCCCCGGTCCAGGGGGCAGACGACGCCCTCGACGCGCGTGAAGGCCTCCATCACGCGACCGCCGGCTCGGCGTCGAAGGAGCGCACGTCGACGAGGTGCCCGGCGATCGCGGCCGCGGCGGCCATCGGGGGGCTGACGAGGTGGGTGCGCCCACCCTTGCCCTGGCGGCCCTCGAAGTTGCGGTTGCTGGTCGAGGCGCAGCGCTCGCCCTCGGCCAGGACGTCGTCGTTCATGGCGAGGCACATCGAGCAGCCCGCGTCGCGCCACTCGAAGCCCGCCGAGCGGAAGACCTCGTCGAGGCCCTCCCGCTCGGCCTCGGCCTTCACCTGCATCGAGCCCGGCACCACCATCGCGCGCACGCCGTCGGCCACGCGGCGGCCGCGCACGACCTGGGCCGCGGCTTGCAGGTCGGGCAGGCGCCCGTTGGTGCAGGAGCCGATGAAGACGGCGTCGATCGCGATGTCCTCGATCGCCTCGCCGCCCTGCAGGCCCATGTACTCCAGGGCCCGCCGCACGCCCTCGGCGTCCTCGCGGGCGACGTTGTCCGGCGTCGGCACCCGCCCGGTGACCGGCGCGACCATGCCTGGGTGCGTGCCCCAGGTGACCTGGGGGGCGAGGGTCGCCGCGTCCACGACCTCCTCGCGGTCGTAGGCCGCCCCCTCGTCGCTGGGCAGCGCGCGCCACGCCTCGACGGCCGCCTCCAGGTCGGCGGGCGCGCCCGGGCGGCCCTCGAACCAGGCGAAGGTGGTCTCGTCGGGGGCGACCATGCCGGCGCGGGCGCCCCACTCGATGGACATGTTGCAGACGGTCATCCGGCCCTCCATCGGGAG
>DATAGF010000184.1:0-4018 GCA_036257075.1 Miltoncostaeaceae bacterium | reverse complement strand
CGATGTCGCTCGACGGCTACGTCGCCGGGCCGGACCAGAGCGTCGACGACCCGCTCGGGGTGGGCGGCGAGGCCCTGCACGAATGGGTCTTCCCGCTGCGGACCTTCAACCGCGTGCAGGGGCGCGAGGGCGGCGAGACCGGGCTCGACGACGACGTCCTGGCCGAGACCTTCGCCGACCTGGGGGCCACGATCATGGGGCGCAACATGTTCGGCGGCGGCCCCGGGCCCTGGGAGGAGCGGGACCCGTGGACCGGCTGGTGGGGGCCGGACCCGCCGTACCACACGCCGGTCTTCGTCCTGACCCACCACCCCCGCGAGCCGCTCGAGATGGAGGGCGGCACGACCTTCCACTTCATCACCGACGGCATCGAGCGCGCCCTCGAGCGGGCGGTCGACGTCGCCGGCGACCGCGACATCAACCTGGCCGGCGGCGCCGACGCGATCGGCCAGTACCTGGCGGCCGGGCTCGTCGACCTGCTGGAGGTGCACGTCGTGCCGGTGCTGCTGGGAGGCGGCGAGCGGCTCTTCGACCTGCCGGCCGGCTGGCAGGAGCGCTACGAGCGCGACCGCCTGGTGGCCTCGCCCGCCGCCGCCCACTTCCGCTACCTGAGGAAGGCCTGAGCCCCGGCTCACCCCTTGTCGATCAGCCGCTCGAGGTTCTCGGGGTAGCGGTCGCCGACCGCCGCCCCGGGCGGGAAGGCGGCGTCGAGCGCGGCCAGGTCGGCCTCGCCCAGCTCGAGAACTTGCAGGCCCCCTGGCCACGCTGGACGGACACAAGCGGGTGGCCAGCTGCCGCGAGGCGCTGGCCCAGCTGGAGCGGGTGCAGACCCTGGCCTGTGACTGGAGGGCGCCCGCGAGCGCGAGGTGCGGCCCTTCACGGGCGGCCGGCCGCTGGGCGCAACCGCGGGCCCGCACGGGTCGCCCCTCACCGGCGAGCAGCTGCTGGACGCGCGGGGGCAGATCACCGACCCGCCAAAGCAGCGTCTGGGGGTGCCCGGGGGCGTGCCCATCGAGTGGGCGCCCGCCGCTGGCCCGCCGGCGCAGGAGGCCCCCGCCCTGGTCGAGCACCTGCGCGAGACGCAGCCGCGGAGGGCACGCCGATGAACGACGAGACGATGCGCGAGGCCAAGCGGCGCCAGCTGGCGTACCGCGAGCAGCAGCTGGCCGACGCCTGGGCGCGGCGTGAGGCGGCCGAGCAGGCCGACCCCCCCAGCGACGAGGCCATCAGCCAGGCCGGGGGCGACTGGCTGCGCGGCGAGGTCGACCGGCTGCGCGCCCGCCGCCCCACGATCCGCGAGCGCGAGCCCGAGGGCGACGAGCCGTGAAGCCCGAGCGGCTGTCGGTGAGCCAGCGCGCCATGGCCGCCGCCACCCTGGCCGCCCGCCTGACCGCCGACCGCCCCGACCTGCCCAGGCGCCCGGGCGATCCAGATCGCCTACAGGGTGCGCGGCGCCGTGGCCGGCAGCTACCAGAGCCGCGCCCTCCCCCGGGGTCACCAACGGGTGGACCCGACGAGCGCAGTCCGGCTCGAAGATCAGCCACATGGACCTGGTCGCCTGTCGAGCGGAGCAGCCTTCTCCCTCAGGGAAGGCCTCAGATCAGTCGCGCCGCCCGCTCGGAAATCGCCAGCACGGCGGCGTGCACGGGTCCGGTCGTGATCGCGGGGATCACGGACGCGTCCGCGACCATCAGGCCACCGACGCCGTGAACGCCGAGCCCGCCATCGACGACGGAGGTGCCCGGATCCCGGCCCATCGCGCAGGTTCCCACGGGGTGGTGGTGGGTCACGGAGGCCCGCGCGACGAAGCGGTCGACGGATTCGTCGTCCTGCACCGCGGGCCCGGGCAGGATCTCGGCGTCGCGCCACTCATCGAGCGCCGCGCCGCCGCCGACCCGGCGCGCCAGGCGCAGCGCAGCCCGGAAGCGCTCGCGGTCCTCCGGCGCCGTGAGGTAGGCCGGATCGATCACGGGCGGGTCGTCGACGGCGGGGCCCCCCAGCGTGATGCGCCCCCGGCTCCGGGGGTGGCAGACCCCGAACATCAGCGTGAAGCACGTGCCGACCTCGGGACGCTCGAAGCACTCGCTGACCGCGGGGAGGAGCACGCAGGCCGCCACGATGTCCGGCGCTCGGCCGCCCTCGCCGCCGACGTAGAGCAGCGACTCCGAATGCTGCAGGCGCGACGGCGGCACCGGGCGGCGCGCCCGGTAGACGTTGCCGGCGGCGAGCAGGTGATCGTGCAGGTGCTCGCCGACCGCCGGCGCCTCGACGCGGCACGCGAGGCCGTGGCGCGACAGCTCGTCCGGCGGTCCGATCCCCGACCGCATCAGGATCAGGGGCGACGAGACGGTGCCCGCGGCGAGCACGACCGTCTCGGCGTGGAGCGTCCGCCGCTCGCCGCCTACCCGCGCCTCGACGCCGGTCGCCCGGCCTCTCTCGAGAACCACGCGCTCCACGAGGGCGTCGGTGACCACGCTGAGGTTCGGGCGTCCCCGAGCCGGGTCGAGGTACGCGTCGGCGGCGCTGACGCGCCGCCCGTGGCGGATCGTCAGGCTGTTGGGCGCCGGACCGTCCATCCGCGGGCCGTTGTGGTCGCCCGAGGGCGGGAACCCGGCCTCCTCCGCCGCCCGCATGAACGCCTCTGCCACGGGGTGCAGCCGGTCCGGGAGCCAGACGGTCATGGGCCCGGCGGCGCCGTGATGATCCGACGCGCCGCCCGAGAACGACTCGGAGCGCAGGAAGTCGGGCAACAGCGCGCGATGGCTCCACTCCGGGCCGGCGACCTCCGCCCAGGCGTCGAAGTCGGACGGATGACCCCGGACGTGGGTCATGGCGTTGAGCTGGCTGGAGCCGCCCAGGACGCGGCCCCTCGGCCAGCCGTGGACCCGTCCCGCGGTCCCCGGCTGCGGCGTCGTCCGATAGGCCCAGTCGAAGGGCCCGCCCTCCAGGTACGGCCACTGAAGCGGGTCGGCGAGCCGGGGGTCGCCGGGGGGGCCTCCCGCCTCGACCAGGCAGACCCGCCTCCGCGGGTCCTCGGTGAGCCGCGCCGCGAGGACGCAGCCCGCCGACCCGCCGCCGACGATCAGGACGTCGACGCCCGCCCTCACCCGCCGGCGGAGGAAGCCGCGCGCGACAGCGCCCGGTCGGCGGCTCGACGCACCAACACCCCTGCGAGGTGACGCTTGTACTCGACGGAGCCGTTGGCGTCCTCGATGGGCTCGCAGCCCTCCCGTGCCAGCCGCTCGAGCTCGTCGGCCGGCGCGCCGGCCACCAGCGCCTCTTCGACGGCCGCGAGCCGCGCAGGAGCGAGTCCGACGCTGCCGACCGCCACCCGGGCGCGATCGACGACGCCGTCGGCGACGCCGACGATGCAGGTGACCGTGGCGGCGGGGCGCTCGTGGAACGCGATCTTGAGATGCGCGACACCCGATCCGGCCGTCAGCGGCGGCACTCGCACCGCGGCGATCAGCTCGCCCGGGGCGAGCGCCGTCTGATACGCGCTCAGCACGAAGTCCTCCATCGCCAGGGTCCGCGTGCCGGAGAGCGACCAGGTCTCGACGGAGGCGCCCGCCGCGAGCAGGAACGTCGAGGGGTCCGAATGGGGGTCCGCGAAGGCGAGGTTCCCGCCGAGGGTGCCTGCGCCGCGAACGCGCACGTTCGCCACGCGAGCGGTCATCTCGGCGAGAGCGGGCCACCTCTCGCGCACGACCGGCGAGCGCTCGATGGTCCGGTGCGTCACGCCGCCCCCGATGAGCAGGTCGTCCTCGTCGATCTCCAGGCGTGAGAGCTCCGCGATGCCCTTGACGTCCACCAGGTGCCGGTAGTCGGCGAAGCCGAGCTTCATCACGAGGAGCAGCTCGGTGCCACCCGCGTACAGGACCGCGTCGTCGCCGAGCCGGTTCATCAGCTCGCCCGCCTCCGCCAGCGTCGCCGGCCGGTGGATCGCGAACCGGGGAAGCGTCACGCGCCGGCGAGCTCTCGCAGCGCGGCGTCGACCCCCTCGCCGATGGTGACCTCC
>DATAGF010000174.1:0-7060 GCA_036257075.1 Miltoncostaeaceae bacterium | reverse complement strand
GCCCGTGCCCCCGCTCATCCCGCTCCGCGACCTGTTCGGAGACCCCGAGCGGGCGCTGGCGCGCCTCTCGCCGGACGGGCGGCGGTTGTCGTGGCTGGCCCCGAGGGACGGGGTCCTGAACGTCTGTGTGCGCGACCGCGATGGGGCCGAGGCGCGCCCGGTGACGGACGACCGGGACCGGGGCGTGCGCTCCTACCTCTGGTCGCGCGACTCCCGCCGCATCCTCTACTCGCAGGACCAGGGCGGCGACGAGAACCACCACCTGATGGCCGTCGAGGTCGACGGCGGCCGGACGCGCGACCTCACCCCCTTCGAGGGCGTCCGCACCGGGCTCATCGCGGCGCCCCGGTCGACCCCCGGCCACGTCCTGGTCTCGATGAACCTGCGCGACCGCTCCGTCTTCGACGCTTACCGCCTGACGCTGGCCACCGGCCGGCTGCGGCTCGTCGCCCGCAACCCCGGCAACGTCATCGGCTGGCTCGCCGACCGGGACGGGCAGCTGCGGGCCGCGCGGGCCCAGACGCCGGCCGGCGACTACGAGCTGCTGGTGCGCGACGACGAGGCCTCCGAGTTCCGGGTCGTCGCCGAGTTCGCCAACGAGGACGGTGGGCACGCGTTCGCCTTCACGCCCGACGGCTCGCGGCTGTGGGTCGGCAGCGCGCGCGGCTCCGACCTCGAGCGGCTCGTGGAGCTCGACCCGGCCGACGGGTCCGAGCGCGAGCTCGACCGCGACGACGAGGCCGACCTAAGCGGCCCGGTGATCAGCGACCTGACCGGCGAGCTGCTCGGCGCGGCCTACCGGCGCGACCGCGCCGTGACGCACGCCTTCGACGACCGCTTCGGGCGCGACTGGGAGGCGGTCCGGGCACTGCACCCGGGCGATCCCCACATCACCGGCCAGGACGCCGACGAGACCGCCTGGATCGTGGTCTTCGACGACGACCGCGACCCGGGCGCGACCTTCCTCTTCGACCGCGAGACCGGCGACGCGGAGCTGCTCTACCGCTCGCGCCCCTGGCTCGACCCCGAGGCCCTCGCGCCCATGCGGCCGGTGACCATCACCTCGCGGGACGGGCTGGCGCTCCACTCCTACCTGACCCTGCCGCTCGACGCGGAGCCCCGCGATCTGCCCGCCGTCCTGCTGGTGCACGGCGGGCCGTGGGCGCGGGACGCCTGGGGCTACGACCCCCAGGCCCAGTTCCTGGCCAACCGCGGCTACGCGGTGCTGCAGGTCAACTACCGCGGCTCGACCGGCTTCGGGAAGGGCTTCACCCACGCGGCCGAGCACGAGTTCGCCGGGCGGATGCACGACGACCTGATCGACGGCGTGGAATGGCTGGCCTCCGAGGGCATCGCCGATCCCGCCCGCATCGCCATCTACGGCGGCTCCTACGGGGGCTACGCGGCCCTGGTCGGCGCGACCTTCACGCCCGACGTCTTCGCCGCCGCGGTCAGCGTCGTCGGGCCGTCGAGCCTCGTGACGCTCGTCCGGTCCTTCCCGCCCTACTGGCGCCCCTTCCTCGCCAGCACCTGGTTCCGCTACGTCGGCGACCCCGACGACCCGGAGCAGATCGCCGACCTCGAGGCTCGCTCGCCGCTCAACCGGGTGGACGCGATCCGCGCGCCGCTGCTCGTGGTGCAGGGCGCCAACGACCCGCGCGTCACGAAGGCCGAGTCGGACCAGATCGTCGCCGCCCTCCGGGCGCGCGGCGTCGAGGTCGAGTACCTGGTCAAGGACGACGAGGGGCACGGCTTCGTGAAGCCCGAGAACCGCATGGACGCCTACCGGGCCATCGAGCGCTTCTTCGCCAGGCACCTCGGCGGCCGCAGCGGAGAGGCGCCGGCGCCGGCGCGGGAGGTCGCGCAGCCGCGCTGACCCGCCGTCCGCGGTGCGATGATCCGCGGGTGCGCAGCGACGGCCGGCACCGCCCGACGTCGGAGCCGGCGCCGTCCTACCGCTGGGTCGTCCTGGCGGTGGGGATGGCCGCGCAGGCCAGCATCTCGGCCGTCCAACTCGGCCTGCCCGCCGTGGCGCCGCAGATCCGCGACGAGTACGGCCTCTCCATCGCCCAGACCGGCGCGCTGCTTGCGGCGTCGACCGTCGGCATCGTGGCGACCCTCCTGGCCTGGGGCGCCCTGGCCGACCGGATTGGCGAGCGCGCCGTCATCGCGGTCGGCCTCACCGGGGCGGCCGGCGGGCTCGCGCTCGCCTCGCAGGCCGGCTCCGGCGCGGCGCTCGGCGCCGCCCTCGTGCTGGCCGGGGCCTTCGGCTCGAGCGCCAACGCGGCGAGCGGCCGGGCCGTGGTGTCCTGGTTCGGCCGTTCCCAGCGCGGGCTCGCGCTCGGCCTGCGCCACATGTCGACCCCGCTCGGCGGGGCGATCGCCGCCGCGCTCCTGCCCCTGGCGGCCGACGCCGGCGGGGTCGAGGCGGCCCTCCTCGCCCTCGCCGGGGCCTGCCTGGCGGGGGCCGTCGCCGCCGCCGCGGGCCTGCGCCGCGCCGATCCCCAGCCGGGCGAGATCGACGAGCCGCCGCCCCACGTGACCTCGGCGGGGCCGCTGCGCGACCCGGGGATCTGGCGCCTGTCGCTCGGGACCGCTGGGGTCGTGCTCGGGCAGATCTCGGTGCTCAGCTTCCTCGCCCTCTACCTCCACGAGGAGCGCGGCTGGTCGGTGACGGCCTCGGCGCTGGCGCTCGCCGCGGTCCAGATCGGCGGCGCCGTCGCCCGGGTCGTGGCCGGCGCCTGGTCCGACCGGCTCGGAAGCCGCATCCGCCCGCTGCGCGCGATCGCCCTCGCCGGCGGCCTGACCCTGGCCGCCGCCACGGCCCTGCTGCCGGCCCCCGACGGGCTGGCCGTGCCGCTGCTGATCGTCGCCGGGATCGTGGTGATGGCGGGCAACGGCGTCTCGTTCGCAGCCGCCGCCGAGATGGTCGCCCCGGCGCGCGTCGGGACCGCCCTCGGCCTGCAGAACACGATCCTGTTCGTGGCCGTGGCGGCGGCGTCGCCGCTCTTCGGCGCGGCCGTGGGGCTGCTGTCGTGGCCGGCCGCCTTCGCCCTGGCCTCGCTCTGCCCGCTGGCCGGCTGGCTGGTCCTGCGCCCGCTCGCCGCCACGGAGCCGCCGCCGCGACCGAGGGTCACGCCGCCACTCGGCTCACCCCGCTCGGGTCCCTCGTGACGCGGATCGCCGCGCCCAGCCGGTCGACGACCCCCGGCATGTGGGTGATCACCACCACCAGGCGGCCGTCGCCGGCCAGGCGCTCGACGCCCGACAGGGCCTGCTCCAGCGACTCGGCGTCGAGCGACGAGAAGCCCTCGTCCAGGAAGAGGCAGTCCAGCCGGCCGCCCGACTCGGCCGCCGCCTCGCCGAGCCCGAGCGCGAGCGCGAGGCTCGCGAGGAAGCGCTCGCCGCCCGACAGGGTCGCCGCGCCGCGCCGCCGCTCGCCGCGCGCGAGGTCGATCACGTCCAGGGGGTCGGGGCCGGTCCCGGCGAAGCGGTAGCGGCGCCCGGTCAGCTCCTCCAGCCGCGCCGAGGCCCCCACCGCCAGGCGCTCGCGGTAGCGCTGCAGCAGGTAGCGCGGGAAGCGGTTTGCCTGGAGGTCGGCCGCCACGCGGCCCTGGCGCTCGGCGGCGGCGCGGGACTCGGCCTCGAGCGCCGCGAGCCGCCGGCCCTCCGCGGCGGTCGCCTCGACGGCGGCCAGCGCGCGGCGGGCGTCGTCGCGGGCCGCGCGGGCTCCGGCGGCGGCCGAGGTCACCTCGCCGGGCCCCGCGAGCCCCAGGGCCGGTCCCGCCTCGGCGATGCGCCCCTCGGCCGCCTCTGCCCGGGCCTCGGCCCGCGCCGCGCGCCCGGCCAGGGCCCTCCCCGCGCGCTCGGCCCGACGCGCCAGCCGGCCGGCGACCTCGACCGCGTCGTCCGGGCCGGAGGGCGCCTCCGCCATGCCGAGGCGCTGCGCCAGCGGGGCCGCGGCGGCCCGGAGGCGGCCCACCTCGCCGCGCTCGATCGCCTCGCGCGCGTCCCGCGCGGCCTCGGCGCCGCGCCGCACGGCCGCCTCCTCCCCCAGCGCGCGCTCGGCCGCGGCGTCGAGCGCGCCCAGCTCGGCGACCGCGGCCTCCAGGCGCTCGGCGGCGCCGGCGTCCCCCCAGGGCCCGAGGCGCTCGCGCAGGCCGGCGGCCTCGCCGCGCACGGCCTCCAGGCGCGACGCGAGCGCGGCCAGCTCGCCGCCGGCGGCGTGGGCGGCCGCCGCGTCCTCGGCGACGGGCCCGGCCTCGCGCCGCAGCGCAGCCGGGTCGTCGTCCGGCGCCCCGCCCGCGGCCGCCTGCGCGGCGCGCGCCTCCGAGGCGGCCTCGCCCGCCGCGCGCGCCGCCCCCCGGGCCGCCTCCGCCTCCGCCGCCCCCCGGGCGGCCGCCGCCGCAGCGCGATCCGCCGTCCGGCGCGCCGCCTGCGCAGCGCGCCGCGCCCGGTCGAGCTCCGGCGCCTCCGCCGCCGGCGGATGGTCCCCCACCGTCGCGCCGCACACGGGGCAGTCGTCGCCGGGCTCCAGGGTCGCCCGCAGGTCGGCCGCCAGGTGGGCGCGCCGGGCGCGCTCGACCTCCGCCTCCGCCTCCTCGGCCGCGCGCCCGGCTGCCACCGACGCCCCGGCCGCCGTCGCGGCCCGGGACGCCGCGGCCGCGGCGGCCTCCTCTGCGGCCGCGCGCGCCCTCTCGGCAGTCGCGGCCTCCTCCGCGCGATCGGCCCGCCCGAGCTTCGCCAGGCGCTCCTCCAGCGCCGCGGCCACCCGCTCCAGCTCGCCGCGCCGGCGCGCGAGCTCGGCCTCCTGCCGCGGCAGCTCGGCGCCCAGCTCGGCGAGGCGGGCCGCCTCGCCGCGCAGGGCGGCCAGCTCGGCGGCCGTCCCGCCGGCCCGCGACCGGGCCTCGTCGCGGCGCGTCACGGCCTCGGCGGCCGCCCGCGCGGCTCCCGCGAGCGCCGCCTCGGCCCGCTCGCGCGCCGCGCCGGCCTCGGCGAGGCGGCCGGCCAGTGCGGCGCGGGCGCCGGCGTCGGGCAGGGCCGCGAGCGCCTCGGCCAGCCCGCGGGCCTCGGCCGTGGCCTCGGCGGCCTCGCGCCTGGCCTCGGACGCGGCCTCGGCCGCCGGCACCAGCGCCCGGACGGCCGCGGCGCGTCCGGCGGTCGCCCGGACCACCGCGGCGGCCCGCCCGCGCTCGGCCGGCCCGTGCGCCGGGAGCCGCGCCCGCTCGGCGGCGAGGGCGTCGGCCGCGGCGCGGGACGCCCCGGCGGCCGACTGGGCGGCGACCCGGGCGCCCTCGAGCGACGCGACGCCGAAGAGCTCGCGCAGGATGTCGTCGCGCTCGCGCGGGCGCGCCCCCAGGAAGCGCGCGAAGCGCCCCTGGGCCAGGATCACCGCGCTCGTGAAGGCCTCGAAGCGCAGCCCGACCAGCTCCTGCAGCCGCTCGGACACCACGGCCTCGCCGGCCATCCCCTCCACGACCTCCTCGGAGTCGCCGCGGAGCCGCTCGAGCAGGTGCAGCGGCTCGGGGGCGTCGGGGCCGAAGCGCCGGGTCGCGCGCCAGACCTCGTCGCCCCGGGCGAAGGTGAGGCGCACCTCGCCGTGGGTCCGGCCGAGGCTCAGGAGCTGCTTCGGCCCCGACAGCTCGGGGGTGCGGCCGTAGAGCGCGAAGCAGATCGCGTCGAGCAGCGAGGTCTTGCCCGCCCCCGTGTCGCCCGCGATCACGACGAGCCCATGGCGGCGCCAGTCGACCGTCTCCTCGTCGTAGGAGCGGAAGCCCGAGAGGCGCAGCTCGAGCGGCCGCACCGGCGGCCCTCAGGGCGCGGGCTCGGCGGCCGCCAACGCCGCCGCGAACGCCTCGGCCTGGCGCGGGTCGAGCGGCCGGCCGGCCGCGGCGTGCCAGTCCTCGTAGTGCTCGGGCAGCGTGCGGGGCTCGCCGCCGTCAGGGCCGCCGTCGTCGCCCGCGACCGCCGCGGCCTCGGCGTAGCGCGGCTCCACCCGCAGCGCGTCGGGCAGCAGCTCGCGCACCTCCCGCACCAGGTCCAGGGCCACGCGCTCGAGCTCGACCTCGCAGAGCAGGTAGGCGCCGTCGTGGGCGGCGGCGAGGCGCGGCAGCTCCTCCAGCGGCCCGCGGATCCGCGCCAGGGGGCGCCCGGCGGTCAGCGGGACCTCGCGGACCTCGGTGACGTCGCGGCCGAGCTCGGCAACGACGACGCCCTTGGCGTGGTTGTCCTCCGAGAAGTCGAGCGCCAGGGGGCTGCCGGCGTAGCGGCCGGGGGCGTGGACGCGCGGCACCGGCTGGGGCCGGTGGACGTGCCCGAGCGCCAGGTAGTCGAGGTCGGCCGGCACGGCATGAGCCGTCACCGCGTAGGAGATCCCCATCGTCAGCTCGCGCTCGCCGCCGCCGGCCGCGGCCCCGTCGACCAGCAGGTGGCCGAGCAGCACGGCGGGGCCGCCGTCCGCCGCCCGGCGCGCCCGCAGCTCGCCGGCGAGGAGCCCCAGGATGCCGGCGACGTCCTCGGCGTAGGTGCCCCGGGCCCGCAGCCGGTCGGCGCCCGGCGCCAGGCCCAAGCGCTCGGTCTCCAGCCAGGGCAGCGCCGCCACGTGGAGGGGCCCGGCCGCCGTGGGCACCGTGAGGACCGCCTCCTCGACGGCGCCCCGGACGCGCCCGACCACCGTGATGCCGCACGGCGCCAGGTAGGGCGCGAGGTGCTCCCAGAGGGCCGGGTCGTCGTGGTTGCCGGTCACGGCCACGACGGGCGCGACCTCGGCGAGCGCCTGCATCGCGGCGAGGCAGGCGCCCAGGCAGGCGGGGTCGATCAGCCGCCGGTCGAGCAGGTCGCCCGCCACGAGCACCGCGTCGGCGCCCTCGGCGGCGGCGATGTCGCGGACCTCGGCCAGGACTGCCTCCGACTCGGCCATTCGGTCGACGCCGTAGAGGCGCTTGCCGATGTGCCAGTCGGCGGTGTGGAGGATTCTCACCGCCAGTCCTAGGAGAACTTGGCGAGCGCCTCGGCGCCGCGGGCGGCCGTCGAGACCTCGCCGGCCGCGGTCGCCCAGGGC
>DATAGF010000150.1:0-1729 GCA_036257075.1 Miltoncostaeaceae bacterium | reverse complement strand
CCGGGCGACGCGAGCATGCCCTCGGGCCACGCGGCCACGGCGGCCGCGGCGGCGGGCGTCGTCGCGCTGCTGCACCCGCGCCTGCGAGCGCCGCTCGCCGCGCTCGTCGCGGCGATCGCGCTCTCGCGCGTCTACCTTGGCGTGCACTACCCCTCCGACGTCATCGTCGGGGCCGCCCTCGGGCTCGCGATCGCGTGGATCGTCGTGGCCCTCGCCCGCCGTGTCGTCCGGCGCCGCCGGGAGGATGGCGCCGTGATCGAGGCGGGCGCGGCCGCAGGGTGATCAAGTACATCGGCTCGAAGCGGGCGCTGGCGCCGGAGATCGAGCGCCTGGCGAGCCGGCTCCCGATCCGGTCGGCCGCCGACCTCTTCGCCGGCACGACGCGGGCCGGCCAGGCGTTCCGCCGCGCCGGGTGCCGGGTCGTCTCGAACGACCTCGCGACCTACTCTGAGGCCCTCGGGCAGGCCTACATCGCCGCCGGCGAGGACCTCGACCGGGCCCGGCTCGGGCTGCTGCTCGACCGCCTCGGGAGGCTGCGGGGCCGCCCCGGCTACGTGACCCGGACCTTCTGCGCCGAGGCCCGCTTCTTCTCGCCCGACAACGGCGCCCGGATCGACGCGATCCGCGACGCGATCGACGAGATCGACGCGCCCGAGCCGCTGCGGGGCTGCCTGCTCACCAGCCTGCTGGAGGCCGCCGACCGGGTCGACTCCACCTGCGGGCTCCAGATGGCCTTCCTCAAGCGGCCCGCCCCGCGGTCGCGGCGGCCGCTCGAGCTGCGCGAGCCCGCGCCGGTGGACGGCCCCCCGGGCGAGGTCACCCGCCGCGACGCCAACGCGCTGGCGCGCGATCTCGAGGGTGTGGACTGCGCCTACCTCGACCCGCCCTACAACGGGCACTCCTACTTCTCGAACTACCACGTCTGGGAGACGCTGGTGCGCTGGGACCGGCCCGAGGCCTACGGCGTGGCGCGCAAGCGCGCCGACTGCCGCACCACCCGGAGCGACTACAACAGCTCGCGGCGCGCCTGGGCGGCCCTCGAGGACCTCGTCGGGTCGCTCCCGACGCCCTGGATCGTCGCCTCGGTCAGCGACGAGGGCTTCCACGACCCTGCCGACGTCGCGGCGCTCCTTGCCGAGCGCGGCCACGTCGCCTCCCTGGCGATCGACTTCCCGCGCTACGTGGGCGCACGGATCGGCATCCACAACCCCTCCGGCGAGCGCGTCGGGGCCGTCTCGCATGTCCGAAACCTGGAGTACCTGATCGTCTCGGGCCCCGACCGGGGCGCCGTCGAGCGGGCGTTCGACGGCGCCGGCACCGCCCGCGGCGACCGGGCTCAGCGCCCGCGCGACGCGTCGGCGATGAGCGCCCTCGCCTCCTCCCCGAGCTCGAGCTCCACCTGCGCGAGCCACGCCCCGCCGGCGTCGAGCACCAGGATGGCGACCCGCTCCTGAGCGGCCAGCGCCTCGGCCAGGCGCCGCTGCTCCCCGTCCTCGAAGCGGAGCCTGATGCCGGCGGGCGCCTCGGGCAGCGGCGGCCCCGATGGGAACGGCGGCGGCATGCTGCCCGCGGGCGCACCGAGGCCGCCGGACGCCGAGGGCGCTCCGGCGGCTCTCGCCGCGGTCCCGTAGGAGGGGGCCGCCGCTACTTCAGGCGGAAGGTGATGCGGCCCCGGTTGAGGTCATAGGGCGAGAGCTCAACCTTCACTCGGTCGCCCGGGTTGATGCGG
>DATAGF010000142.1:0-29074 GCA_036257075.1 Miltoncostaeaceae bacterium | reverse complement strand
TTGCCCAGCGACCACGCTGCACCAAGAAGGCGCCGATCTCCTCGGGCGCGATGCCGAGGGCCATCACCTCGGGGTGGAACACGGTCCGCCAGCCGGCCGCGTGGAGCTGCATGCTGGTGTGGGCGTCCTCGACCACCGTGTCCGTGGCGACGCCGCCGACCGACGTGATGGCATCGCGGCGGAGGACCGAGGGACAGCCGCACCAGAAGGCGGCGTTGTGGCGGTCCTTCCCGCGGCAGATCGCGTCGAAGAAGATGCTCTGCTCGTTGCGGAGCGGGTCGTCGTGGTCGCGCGGGTGCTGGAAGCCGCGGTTGTAGAAGTGCTGCGGCGCCTGCACCACCGCCACGCGGGCGTCGGCGAAGTAGCCGAGCATCCGCTCGAGCAGCTCCGGGCGCGGCACGTGGTCGGCGTCGAGGGTCACGATGAACTCCGCGTCCACGCGCTCCAGCGCGTAGTTGATGTTGCCGGCCTTCGCGTGGCGCCGCGGCGCGGGGCGCGACAGGTAGTCGACGCCCAGCTCCTCGCACATGAGGCGGACCCAGGGGCGGCCGCCGTCGTCGAGCACCCAGACCCGGGGGGCGATGTCGTTGCGGATGGCCATCGCCCCGACCACCGTCGGGCGCAGGACGTCCTCGGGCTCGTTGTACGTCGCAACGAGCACCGCCACCTCGCGGCCGGTCAGCGGGGCGGGCACCTCGCGGCGGGCGATCCGCCAGCACGAGAAGGCGAGCAGGGCGAGCATCGCGAGGCCGTAGGTCTCGGCGATGGCCAGCGGGGCGCCGACCCACATCGACGGCCCGTCGAGCGTGAAGCCCCACCGCCAGACGATGTAGACGAGGCTCGCGGCCAGTGCCGCGACGACGATCAGGTGGGTCCCGAGCCGCACGGGCGCGGTCGGGACGCGGTCGCTCGTGCGGGCGAAGCGCTTGCTGGGGGCGGTCGAGGCGGTGATGGGATCCGTCCCTTCGGGAGGCGGTGGGCACGGCGCTGCTGGGGTGCCCATCGGCGCGCTCCGCAGCGGACTTAACCCGGCCCAGGCGGAAATCTCAGCGCCGGCCCGGGACGGCCACCTTCGCGCGCAGGGTCGAGCGGTTCCCCGCCCCGTCGCGCGCGTCCAGGACCACCCGGACGCGGTGCGGCGGCCGGGCGCCGACGCGGGCCCGCAGCGAGACGGCCGCAGTGCGAGCCGGGCGCACCGCCGTCCGGGCCCGCGCGCGGCCGAGCCGGGCCGTCACGGTCGCGCGCTCGTCGCTCGTCAGCCGCAGCCGGACGGTGAGCGTCCGCCCCCGCAGGGTCGCGCGCGCCGACCTCACCCTGACCCGCGGCGCGCGCCGGTCGGCGGCCCGGACCGCGCCGGCGGGGGGCGTGGCGGCCGCGGTCGCGGCCGCCGCCGGAGCCGGGATCTCGGGCGCCGCCGGGTCGAGTTGGATCCACCGCGCCACTGAGGGGACGCCGCGGGCGTCGAGGGCGAAGAGCATGTACCAGCTGGGCGGCGCGACGCTCGGGTCGGGCGGGCTGGTCAGCACGACGCCCGCCTCGCCGGCGCGCCGGGCGAGCTCGAACGAGCGCCGCTCCATGTCGACCGCATGGGTGGTCGCGCCGGGGCGCATCAGCACGACCCTGGCGACGGCCGCGGGGTCGCTCACCGAGATCGGCAGGCGGGCGCCGTAGCGCACCGCCCGCGGGGCGTCGGTGACGACCGGACGGGCGGCGTCGCCGCCGGCGAGGTAGGGCGGGGAGTAGAGCTGGGCCGTGCGACCGC
This sequence comes from Miltoncostaeaceae bacterium, assembly GCA_036257075.1. GTDB lineage: Bacteria > Actinomycetota > Thermoleophilia > Miltoncostaeales > Miltoncostaeaceae > DATAGF01. The sequence goes on along the minus strand of DATAGF010000142.1, from coordinate 27,312 downwards.
TCTCGGGCAGATGGTCGGGGCGGTCGTCGCCGGCCGACAGCACGCGCCCGTCGGGCAGCAGCACGGCCGTCGAGTGGTAGGTGCGCGCGTCGTCCTCCTTGCCCGCCGGCCGCCAGTCCCCGGCCGCGGGGTCATAGAGCTCCGCCTCGTAGACCGGGTCGCCGTAGAGGCTGCCGTCGGGCTCCTGGCCCCAGCCGCCCCCGGCCGAGAGCTTCGAGCCGTCGGGCAGCAGCACGGTGTTGAAGTGGGCCCGGGCGTGGTCGAGCGCCGGGCCGTCGTGCCACTCGGGCGTCGGATGGTCCTGGTTCGCCCAGCCGGCGTCGTTCAGGTCGAGGTACTCCGAGGTGGCCGTGGGCTGGGGGGCGCTCGGGTTCGCCTCGACGTCGGCGCCGCCGATCAGCGTCACGCGCGCCGGCCCCTGCGGCCCGCCGGGCTCCAGGACGGCCGTCCCCCAGAAGCGTGACCGGCTCGGGCCCGGGAGCCGGTGCCAGCTCCAGTCCTCGGTGTGCAGGACGTAGCCATCCCCCGTGCCGGGACCCGCGAGGAGCACGCGATCGCCAGCCGCCTGGCCGGCCAGCGTGGTCTTGGGCAGCAGGAACATGTGGGGGTAGATGTTCACGTAGCCCGGCAGGGTGCCGACGACGTCGAGGCGGTCGCGGCCGCCCGGCGTCGCGCGCGGGGTGAAGACCTCGACCTCGCGCACGTCGTCCTGGTGGCCGCGCTCGTCCCAGCCGCCCACGATCAGCACGCGCCCGTCCGACAGGGTCGTCAGGGTCGGGTACCAGCGCCCGTGGACCATGTCCCAGGGCGAGCCGTCCGGCTTGGAGAGCCGCTCCCACGTCTCCGTGAAGGGGTCGAAGGCGAAGACCCAGGCGGCGCCCTTGTAGCCGCGGCCGCTCTGAGGGTTTCCGTCGCCGGTCGGGTAGGCGAGGTTGCCGCCGGCGATAAGCACCCGGCCGTCGGGGAGCTGTGCCTGCCCGCCGCACCAGATGTTCGCCGGGAGGACCTTGCCGTTGCCGTGCTCCACCTCGGGAGGCGGCACCGACCTGGACGCCCCGGTGGCCGGGTCGTAGAGGTGGGCCGCGCCGCCGTCGTTGTCGGGCGTCCGGCTGAACCAGAGCACCTTGCCGGTCGGGAGCACAACGGCGTGGATGGCGAGCGACGGCACCCGCGTCGGCTCGCTCCACCGGCCCACGTCCCCGGCGTCGGCCGCCGCCAGCGAGCGGAGAGCCGCGCCGGCCGAGGCGGGCGGCGCGCCGGCCGAGGCCGGGCACGCCTCCCAGTTGGCCGCCCGGTAGGCGGGGTCGCTCTCGCAGCGGTCGAGGACCGTCTCGTAGCGGCGCTCGCCCGCCACGGTCTCGTCAGCGTGGTAGGCGTGGGCCCCGGCCTCGTACTGCGCCAGGTCGGCCGGGTCCTCGCCGCCGGAGCCGACGCCGAGCAACGCGGGCGCGCCGCCGAGGGCCAGGGCCCCGGCCGCTGCCAGGGCGAGGGGCGCCAACCGGGCCCTCGGCCCGGCCTCGCGACGGGGTCTCATGGCGCCTACCCCCCCGCCGCTCGGGCGAGGGCGAGGGCGCCCTCAGGCCACCAGGCCCCGGCGGCGGGGCCGCCGTTGCAGGCGCCGTCCGATTCGCCCGGGCGCTTGATCCACAGCAGCGCGTCGACCGCGGGGTCGCCCGTGTCGCCGGTGGGCGGCCGGCCGAGCGCGCGGCCGGGCGGGTTGCACCACTCGTCGCCGGGCGCCGGCCCCGCGCCGTTGCGGCTGGTGTCGATGATGAACGGCGCCCCGCCGACCCGGCGCGAGATGGCCCGGCCGTACGCGACGGAGCTCGCGGTCGTGTGGAAGCTGGAGACGTTCACCGCGAAGCCGCGCGCCCGAGCGACCCCCGCCTCGCGCAGGCGCCGCGCCATCGCGGCCGGCGCCACCCAGGACGCGTGGCCGGCGTCGATGTACACCGACACGCCCGGCCGGCGCGAGAGGCTCGCGGTCGCCCAGGCCAGCAGCGAGGTCCGGTCGCTGCGGGCCGACGCGGGAAGGCGGTCGAGCGCGGCGAGGGCGTCGGGCTCGAGCACGATGGCCGCCGGGCCGGCGCCGAGGCCGTCGGCCAAGTCGGCGATCCACGCGCGGTAGTCCGGCGGCGCGCCGGCACCGCCGGACGAGTGCAGGCCGTGGTCCCGGTTCGGGATGTTGTAGGCCACGAGGACGGGGATCGCGCCCCGGGCGCGGGCGGCCGCGACGCGCCGGGCGGCGGCGGCGCGCACGTCGGCGGTCCAGTCGCCGAGCCACAGCGCGGTGGGCTGCGCGGCGATCAGGTCCATCAGCTCCGCATCGCCCGGGCGCTCGCCCCGCCAGCGCCTGGCCTGCTCGTGGGCAGGGCCCCGGGGCGCGCGGTAGAGGGGCCGGCCGGCGAAGGGGCTCGGGCCGCGGGATTCGGCGAGTCGCGCCACAGCCGCCAGCGGCGCGCGAAGCGATGCCGTCGCCGCGCGGATGGGCGCGGCCGTCTCGGAGATGCGGCCCATCACGACGCCGTCCCCCGGTGCCGCGCCCGCCGGGGTCGACGCGACGGCCGGGAGGAGACCGGCCGCGGCGGCCGCCAGCACGACGGCCCGGCGCGATGAGCGCGAGAGGCGTGGGGGCAAGGGCAGAAGGTGCGCATGGCATCCCTATCGACAGGACGCCAGGCGGACTGAACCCTACGGGACGCCGCGGTCGTGCTCCATGTCTCAAGTGCCTCGGCCGCGGCGCCGATGCAGGAATCGTGAGATTCCGCCCGCTTCGCTTCGCCCTCGTCGGCGCCGCCGCCATCGCGGTCGTCGCCGGCGTCATCGCGGTGCCCCACCTCGTCGGCCGCGCCGAGCAGGCGCCGCCCACGGCGCCGCCGATCGCCGGGGTCCCGCTGCCGGCGGGCGCGCCTGCCGTGGCGACCGACGCCCCCGCCGAGCCCTCGGAGCCGCCGCTCCAGCGCCTGGTCCCGCCGTCGGCCGGCGCCCTGCTGGGCGTCTCGGCCCCGGCACTCCCGCGCGAGAAGGGTGCCGTGGACGACTGGACGGCCGAGCATGGCGTCCGCCCCCGCATCGTCAACTGGTTCCAGCAGTGGCTGAGCGGCGAGACGCGCTTCCGCGCCGACTGGGCGGCCCGCGTCGCCGGGCAGGGCGCCGTCCCCATGATCACCTGGGAGCCCTGGTCCGCCCCCGCGGGCGAGAAGCACAACGCCGAGCAGCCCGACATCAGCCTGGCGCGGATCGCCGCGGGCGACCACGACGACTACGTGCGCTCCTTCGCGCGGCAGGTCGCCGCCTACCGCGGGCCCGTCCTCATCCGGCTGATGCACGAGATGAACGGCCACTGGTTCTCGTGGGGCGTCGGCGTGAACGGCAACACCACGTCCGACTTCGTCGCCGCCTGGCGGCACGTGCACCGCATCTTCGACCGGGAGGGCGCCGGCAACGTGAGCTGGGTCTGGTCGATCAACAACCTCGAGTCGGCGGACGCCGAGGCCCAGGTGGCCGGGCTCTACCCGGGCGACCGCTACGTCGACTGGGTCGCGACCAGCGGCTTCAACTGGGGCGACGCCTACAGCTGGAGCTCGTGGCGCGACGTCGATGGGCTCTTCGGATCCGCCTACCGGGCCCTCTCGGGCTTCGGCAAGCCGATCATGATCTCGGAGATCGCCACGACGGACATCGGCGGCGACCCGAGGGCCTGGGCGATCGACTCGCTGGCCCGCCTCCAGGCGGCCTATCCCCGCGTGCACGCGGTGGTCTGGTACGACGACGTCGACGGCGCCGGCCTCGACTTCCGCCTCCAGGGGCCGACGCAGCGCGTCCTCGCCGCGGCCGCCGGCGACGGCTGGCTGCGCGAGCCCGACCTGCACTACGTCGCGCCCTGAGGGCCCGCCCGGCTACTTGACGCCGATGACCATGGAGTCCGGGCCGACGAGGTGCTCGGCCCGCGTCTCGCGGAACCCCGCATCGGCCATCCAGCCGCGGCAGTCGGCGGCGGTGTAGTCGAAGCCGCCCTCGGTCTCGATCAGCATGTTGAGGCTCATGAGGAGCCCGAACGCGTTCTCGCTGCGGTCGTCGTCGATGATCGCCTCGTAGACGATCAGCGACCCGCCCTCCGGCAGGGCGTCGTAGGCCTTGCCGATGAGCATCCGCTTCTGGTCGAGGTCCCAGTCGTGGAGGATGTGACCCATCGTGATGACCTCCGCCTCGGGCAGCGCGTCGGCGAAGAAGTCGCCGGCCGCGAAGGAGACGCGCTCGCCCACCGCGTTCGCGGCCACGTAATCCTCGAAGATCGGGGCGATCTCGGGGAGGTCGAACCCCCTGCCCGTCAGGTGCGGGTTGGCGAGGGCGATCTGGACCGCGAGGTCGCCCTGGGCGGTGCCGACGTCGACGAAGCTCGAGTACCCGGCCCACGGGAACGCCTCCGCGATCCGTACGTTGGCCGGGTGGCTGAGGCCCGTCATGGCGCCCAGGAACTCGCGCAGGCGGGCGGGGTCGGCGTAGATCGCCTCGAAGAACGGCAGGTCGCCGGTCTTGGCCTCGTTCTGCAGGCCGCCGGTCCGCAGGCCCTCGGTGAGGCCGCCCCAGAAGCCGTAGAGGCGGCTGTTTGCCATCTCCAGGAACCCGCCGAGGTAGCTCGGCTTGCGGCGGTCGAGGAAGGCGTCGGTGGCGGGGGTGTTGCGGTAGATGCCGTCCTGCCGGTCGAGGAAGCCCAGCGCCACGAGGGCGTCGAGGAAGTCGGCCGCCGAGCGCGGGTGGAGCCCCAGGCGCTGCCGTACCTGCTCGAGCTCGCCCGGGTGCTCGGCCAGCTCGGTGAAGACGCCCATCTCCACGGCGCTCAGCAGGGTCTTCGAGGCCCAGAAGCCCAGCCCCACCTGCAGGATGTGCTCGGGGGTCGGGTGCTCGCCCATGCCGGTGACCTCCTCGTCGTCGCCGGGCGCGGCGACTCTCCGGCAGGGGCGAGCCCTCTGTCAACCCGGGGCCCTCAGGCCGTGCGGGCGGCAACCCCCGCCTCGACGGGGAGGCCGGCGGCGATCCACTCCGCCTTGCCCTCGTGGTAGTCGCTCACGTTCGCGTACCCCAGGGCCGCGAGGCGGCGGGCGGCGATCCCGGAGTTCTGGCACGGCCCGCTGGCGCAGTAGACGACGATCTCGGCGTCGCGGTCCGGGAGCAGCTCCGGGGCGAGGGCGTCGACCTCGTCGTGGGGGATGTTGATCGCGCCCGGCAGGTGCTCGCGCTCGTAGTACATCGGCGGCAGGGCCTCGACCAGCGTGACGGGGTCGCCGCTCTCCAGCCGGGCCCGGAGGCGGTCGAGCGTGATGACGCGGTGCATGTGAGCCTCCCTCGATTCGGCAAGCTTGTTGCCGTTGCATTTGTTGTTGCTGCAACGCGCAGCGTATCGGGCAGACGTTGCAGCCGCAACACCGCCTGTGCGACGCTGTCGCCGTGGTCGAGACGCCGTCCCCTGCCCATGTCCAGGCCTGGCGGCTGCTCCTCGAGTCCCAGGCGCTGGTCGTGGAGCGGGTCGAGGCCGCCCTGGCCGAGCACGGGCTGCCCCCGCTCGCCTGGTACGACGTGCTGTGGGCGCTGCGCGAGGCGCCGGGCCGTCGCCTGCGCCAGTCCCGGCTGGCCGACGCGGTCGTCATGAGCCGCAGCGGCCTCTCCCGCCTGGTGGACCGCATCGAGGCCGCCGGCCTCCTGCGCCGCGAGGCCGCCTCGTCGGACCGCCGCGGCACCGAGGTGGTCCTCACTCCGGAGGGCGCCGCGATGCTCCGGCGCATGTGGGCGGTCTACGGCGCCGGCATCGCCCGCGGCTTCGCGGCCGCGCTGCCCGACCCCGAGGCGCTGGCCGATGCCCTCGCTCCCGTCGTCGCGGCGCTCCGGGCGGAGCCGCAGCCGATCCGCTGAGCGCGGCCATGGGGGTCGACCGCTGGCGCGAGTCCTGGCGCAGGGGCCGCCCCGCGTTCCACCGCGAGACGGTGCACGACGACCTGATCGCATTCCACGACGAGGTCCTCGGCGGTGCCGAGCGCGTGCTCGTGCCCCTCTCGGGCCGCTCGCTGGACCTGGCCTGGCTGGACGAGCGGGGGCACGAGGTGGTCGGCGTGGAGATCGTGGAGGAGGTCGTCGCCGCGTACTTCGCCGACCGGGGCCTCGAGGTGGCGCCGGCGCCGGCGGGCCCCTTCCGCGCCTACCGCTCCGGGCGCCTGACCGTCCTGGCCGGCGACATGCTCGACGCGACCCCCGAGGACCTGGGGACCTTCGATGGCGCCTGGGACCGGGCCGCGCTCGTCGCCCTGCCCCCCGCCGAGCGGCCGGCCTACGCCGCGGTACTGCGCGGCCTCATGCGGCCCGGCGCGAGGATGCTGCTGCAGACCTTCGGCCTCGACCGGCCGCCGGAGGTCGGGCCCCCGTACCGGGTGCCCGAGGACGAGGTCAGGCGCCTGTTCCCGCGGGCGGCGCTGCGCGCGCTGGACGAGCGCCCGTCCACCCTCGAGGGATGGACGGCGCTCACCTACCGGCTCGACCTGCCGTGAGCTAGGGGACGGGCGTCCGCGCGGGCGGGGCCGCGCCGGCCTCCTCGGCCCGGCGCTGGCGGTTGCGCGTCGCCCACAGCGAGGCCAGCACGGCGGTGCCGAGGATCACCACCACCGCCGCGAGGGTCAGCCAGACCGGCGGGTCGTAGAACTCGCTGGTCAGCATCTTGAGGCCGACGACCGCGAGGACGGCGGCGAGCCCGTAGTGCAGGTACTCGAAGCGGTCGAGCGCGCCCACGATGACGAAGTACGCGGCACGCAGGCCCAGGACCGCGAAGATGTTGGCCGCCAGGACGATGAAGGCCTCGTCGGTGATCGCGAAGATCGCCGGAATCGAGTCGATGGCGAAGACGACGTCGGTGCTCGCGACGACGAGCAGCACGGCGAAGATCGGCGTGGCCAGCCACCGCCCGCGCTCGCGGACGAAGATCCTGGTGTCGCGGTAGCCGTCCGTGCTCGGCACGAAGCGGCTGACCAGCCGCAGCAGCCGGTTCTTGCTCGGGTCCACCGTCTCCCCGGTGCTCACGGCCAGCCGGTAGGACGTGAAGAGCAGGAACGCGCCGAAGATGTAGATCACCCAGTGGGCGGCACCCAGCGCGGCGGCGCCGATGGCGATGAAGATGCCGCGGAAGACGAGGGCGCCCAGGACGCCGAACATGAGCACCCGCGGCTGCGTGTCCTTCGGCACCGCGAAGTACGCGAAGATCACCGCGAAGACGAACAGGTTGTCGATCGAGAGGCTCCACTCGATCAGGTACCCCGCGATGTACTCGCCGGCCGCCGTCCCGCCCTGGGTCGCGGCGAGGATCCCCGTGAAGCCGACCCCCAGCGCGACCCAGGCCAGGGTCCACAGCGAGGCGACCTTCGGGGAGACCTCGTGGCGCCCTCGGCCGAAGACCAGGAAGTCGACCGCCGTCAGCACCGGGACGGCGGCGATGAGGGCGATCCATGCCCAGATGGGGGGTTCCACGCGAGCGGCTCCTTCGGGGTCGGTGCGACCGGACGCCGAAGGTCTCTCCCGCCCCCTCCTGGGGGGCCGACGTCACCGGGCCGGGGGGGGCCGTCGTGACGATGACGCCGTTCGGGGATACTCCCCTTGCGGTTCAGGGCATGCTAGCGGCTCGCGCCGTCAGGCGCGGCCCCTGCGCCGGGTCGCCGGCTTCTCCTCCGCGTAGCTCAGCGCGACGGCGGCCTCGGGCGACGCCGCCCGGAAGGTGACGCTCTCCTCCAGGTAGAGCCTGACGCGCTCGGCGTCGTGGTCCAGGTAGCCGATCGACAGGTCCTGGCCGACCACCAGCTCGAAGTCCTGCCCGCGCAGGCTGAGCACCACCGCCCCGTCGACCGCCGGCGCCCAGAGCACGGGCCCCTCGGCGATCAGGCGCAGGTGCTCGAGCACCGGGTAGCCGCCGTGCTCGGTGGTCTCGATGACGCCCGTGTAGCAGCGGGGGCCGAGCGCGATTGCGTAGGGGCCGCCGACGCCGGCCCGCTTGAGCGTCTCGACGGCGACCGAGACGTAGGTCGGGTAGCGGCTGTACTCGGTGTCGATGGTGACCGGGTCATGCGGCGAGGTCTCGACCATGCCGCGCACGCCGGCGGCCGCGAAGCCGCGGAAGACGAGCCGGTCCTCGGCGAGCGCCGCGCGGCGGGCGGCGTCCACCACCGGGTCCCAGTCGGCGTCGGGCGCGCCCCGCTCGGCGGCGTCGACCTCCTCGCGCTCCAGCGTGAAGGACGTGCGCAGCTCGGCGAGCGGCTGCACCAGGCGGATGCGGCTCTCGACGCCGTCCGACGGGCCCTCATCCGCCCCGGCGACCCGGCCGAGGCCGAGCGCCGAGTGGTCCCAGCCGTGGGGGCCGGAGAAGTCGACCAGCTTCCGCGCGGTCAGGAAGTGGCGCAGCGAGCGGCGGGCCTCGTCCTCGATCTGGCCCCAGGCCGCGTCGTCGATCGGCGCGAGCTCGCGGTGGAGGTGGTTCATCGCTCACCTCGGAGGCTGCCGATCCCGAGGCTCCCGTCGCCGGGGCCCTCGCCGCCGCCCTCGCCGCCCTCGATCTCCGCCTCGAGGGCGACGATGGAGCCCTCGGTGAAGAGGTACTCGTGCAGGTGCTCGTCGAGGACCGGGTCCTGGCGGCGCAGCCACTCCAGGCTCATCGCCGCGTGCTCGGTCTCTTCGTCGCGGTTGTGCTCCAGGACGGCCTTCAGGTCGGGGTCGCCGGTCGCGTCGATGCGCTGCTGGTACCAGTCCATAGCCTCGAGCTCCTCCATGAGGGAGGCGAGCCCTCGGTGCCGGTCCAGCGTTGCGGGCGCGATGTCCTCCTTGGCCTCGTGGAGGCCCATGCTCGAATCCGCCATGCCCGTCCCCCTCGCGCCTAGTCGTCGTCCTCAGAGAGCGCCTCTCGCGGCCCCTCGGCCAAGCGCACGCGGTCACCGTCCACCAGCAGCGTCGCCGAGAGCACCTCCCAGTGGCGCGCGAGGCGGGCCATCACGAGATCAACCCTTCCCGTTCCGCCCGGTCCGGACACCGGGACGACGAGGTTCGCCTGGGCCGCCCCGCGCCCGGATGGGACCTCGCCCTCGGGCCGGCCGAGCTCCACCGGGCGGCCGACCGCCTCGACGACCGCCGGGTGACGGCCGACGAAGCGCTCGGCGGCCGAGGCCGCGTCGCCCCCGCGCCGCCGCCACCCGATGACGAGGATCGTCACGACCGCGGCGATGAACACGTAGGCCAGAACGCCGCCGACGATCGACAGCGTCCCCTGCGAGATCCCCGCGCGGCGGAAGCCGAAGGCCACCAGGAAGAAGAGCCCGAGCACGAGGGCGCCCGTGAGCAGGATCGTGCGCTGGGTGCGGCCCGACGGCATCGGCTCAGGCCGCGGCCCAGATCTCGGCGAGCCGGCCCAGCGTCCCGCGGTAGCGGCGGAAGGCCTCCTCGCGCCCGAGCAGGGCGAGGCTCTCGTAGATGCCGGTGGAGACGCGCTGCCCGGTGATCGCGATGCGCTGGGGCTCCAGGAAGTCGCGCGCCGCCTCGCCCATGATGTGCAGCTGGTCCTGGAGGGCGTCCTTGATGGCGTCGACCGTCCACTCCTCCAGGGTCTCCAGCCGCCCGAGCCCGCCGCCGATCACCTGGATGGAGTGCTTCACGTCCTGGGTGAGCACCTCCCAGGCCTCCGGCTCGATCTCCAGCGGGCGGAAGAGCCAGCCCGCGAGGTCGTCGTACTCGGCCAGCGTGCTCAGCTTCCGCTTGACCAGCGGCGCGCTTCGGCGCACCAGGTCCTCGGCGCCCGGCCCGCGCTCGGCGATGTAGCCGGTCTTCCAGAGGTAGTCCACGAGCGTCTGCTCGAACTCGTCGGCCGTCATCAGCCGCATGTGGCGGCCGTTCATGACCGTCAGGCGCTGCAGGTCGAAGACCGCGGGGCTCTTCGAGATGCGCCCCACCGTGAAGCCCTTCACCAGCTCGTCGACCGTCATGAGCGTGGTCTTGTCGTCGAGGCTCCAGCCCAGCAGGGCGAGGGCGTTCACGACGGCCCGGGGGACGTAGCCGGCCTCCTCCAGGTCCTCCACCGAGGCGGCGCCGTGGCGCTTGCTGAGGCGCTTCTTGTCGGGGCCGAGGATCAGCGGGACGTGCGCGTAGGCCGGCGGCGTGCCGCCGAGCGCGCGCATGACCATCATCTGCTTCGGGGTGTTCGAGATGTGGTCCTCGCCGCGGATGACGTGCGTGATCCCCATCTCGAGGTCGTCGACGGCCGCCGCGAGGTTGTAGGTGGGCGTGCCGTCGGAGCGCGCGACGACGAAGTCCTCGATCGCCGAGTGCTCGAAGGTGACGGTGCCGCGGACGTAGTCGTCGATGGTCGTCCGGCCCTCGACTTCGACCGCGAAGCGCCAGACCGGCCGCACCCCCTCGGCCTCGAGGGCGGCGACCTCCTCAGGGCTGCGGTCGCGCCGGCCGCGCACCACCGGCGCGCGCTTGTCGGCGCGGGCGGCGGCGCGCTGGGCCTCGAGCTCCTCCTCGCTCTCGTAGGCCGGGTAGACCGCCCCGGCCTCGCGGAGGCGCTCGACCGCGCGCGCGTAGACCTCGCCGCGCTCGCTCTGCCGCTCTGGCCCCTCGTCCCAGTCGAGCCCGAGCCAGGTGAGGACGCGCAGGATCTCGGCCTCGCTGGCGGGCGTCGAGCGCTCTCGGTCGGTGTCCTCCATCCTCAGCACGAAGGTTCCGCCCGTGTGCCGGGCCACCAGCCAGTTGAAGAGCGCGGTCCGCGCCCCGCCGACGTGCAGGCTGCCGGTCGGGCTCGGGGCGAAGCGCACCCGAGCCGGCCCCGTCACCTCCGGTCGCTCCCTGGCCACGTCCCTAGGATACCGACGTGCGATTCGGCGCCCACGTGTCCTCATCCGGGGGCATCAGCAAGGCGATCGGCCGGGGCGTCGCCCTCGGCTGCGAGAGCCTGCAGGTCTTCACGCACAACCCGCGCACCTGGCGGCCGATCAGGCACACCGACGAGGAGATCGCCGCCTTCCGCGCAGGCGCCGACGAGGCCGACATCGGCCCGGTCGTCAGCCACGGGCTCTACCTGATCAACCTGGGCGCCCCCGACCGCGAGGTCCCCACCGGCCCGCCGGGCAAGCCCGCCGTCGCGATGCGCAACATCTACCGCATGTCGGTCGCGAGCGTGGTGCAGCACCTGACGACCGGCCACAGGCTGGGGGTGGCCGGCGTCGTCCTCCACGTCGGCTCCTTCAAGGACTCCACCGAGGACGACTCCATCGCGCGCATCGGCGCGGGCATCGCCGAGGCTATGGAGGCCGCCGAGGGCGAGACCTGCGTCTACCTCGAGAACACCGCCGGCGCCGGCGACACCATCGGCCGCACCTTCGCCCAGCTCCGCGCGGTCGCCGACGCCGTCGGCGTCCCCGAGCGCCTGGCCTTCTGCCTCGACTCGCAGCACCTGTTCGCCTCGGGCTATCCGATCCACGAGGACGGCGGCATCGACCGCGTCCTCGACGACTTCGACCAGGTGCTCGGCATGGACCGCCTGCGCTGCCTGCACCTCAACGACTCGAAGGTCGGCTTCGCGTCCAACCGCGACCGCCACGAGAACATCGGCGACGGCGAGATCGGCGAGGAGGGCCTGCGGCGCTTCCTGGGCCACCCTGACCTGCAGGGCCTCCCGGTCATCCTCGAGGTCCCGGGCGTGGACGGCGGCGGGACCGACCTCGAGAACATGTCCCGCGCACGGCGCCTTCATGAGGAGGGCGTGGCCGCGCGCTCGCGCTGAGGGCTGGCGCCCGGGGCGCCGGGCGGGGGAGAATCGCCCCGATGGCACGGACGCGCTGCAGGGCCCGCCGCACGGCGATCGCGATCGCCGCCGTGGCCCTGGGCGCCGGCGCCGTCCCGGCGACGGCGAACCTGATCGACCGCTCCGCCGCCACCGGCCCGCTGGTGCTGGTCGGCCCGGACGGCGACAGCACGGCCGACCCGGTCATTCAGCCGCCGGGCCTGGTGGGCGTCGGTGACCAGAGCCTGCGCAAGGGCGACCAGATCCTGGCCGGACGCGGCGACGACGTGCTCGTCGGCCGCCTGGGGCCCGACCTTCTCGTCGGCAACGGCGGCGACGACGTGATCGTCGGCGGCCTGGAGCGCGGCAGCGACGCGGGCGCCTTCCCGAACGCCGACCTCGCCTTCGGCGGCGAGGGCGACGACGTCTTCATCTGGGCGCCGGGCGACGGCAGCGACGCCTTCGACGGCGGCGAGCCGCCGAGGTTCACCACGAAGACCGTGACCCGGACGGTGCGCCGCCAGGGCCGGCGAGTCCGGGTCACGCGCACGGTGAAGGTCCCCTCGCCGCCGGACGACGACGTCCTCGTGGTCGGCACGGCCGCGATCCTCGCGGCCGACAAGAGCCAGCCCGAGCTCTTCCCCTCGAGCTTCGGCCGGCTCCCGAAGGTCGACGTGTCGGGGCGCCAGCCCGTGGGGGCGACGCCGCCGGAAGGCGTCATCAAGGGCTTCTGCGAGATCGTCCCGGCGCCGGCGGGGCTGGGCTACCAGTTCCTGGTGCGCTTCTCCGGGCGGGCCTTCCGGGTGCTCCAGGTCACGATGCGGGTGAGGAACGTCGAGCGGGTCCTGTGCCGGACCGACGGCGCCGCGGACGCCATCGCCGAGACCCGGCTCGGCCCCAAGGGCGCCGGCCCCGTGGTCCAGGCGTCGGCCGACTTCCGCCCGCCGGGCGGCACGCGGCTCGCCGCCGTCGTGAGCTGAGCCGCCGGCCGCCTGTGCCACAATTCGCCCCCGCGCGGGCGTAGCTCAACGGTAGAGCAATGGCCTTCCAAGCCACAGACGGGGGTTCGACTCCCCTCGCCCGCTCTCGCTACTGCAGCCCCCGGTGGGCGCCGCCGTCGACCGGCAGGCCGACCCCGGTGACGAAGCCGGCCCGCTCCGAGCAGAGGAAGGCGACCACCGCCCCGAAGTCGTCAGCGTCGCCGAGGCGGCGCGCAGGGATCGCCGCGGCCCGCTCCTCGAGCCCCGCCCCCGAGGTCTCCGCCACCCGGGCCGTCAGGTGGGTCCCGGGCTGGACGCTGTTGACCGTCACGCCGTCGCCCGCCACCTCCCGCGCGAGCACCTTGAGGAAGGCCGTGACGGCCGCCCGGGCGGTCGACGACGCGATCAGCTCGCCGATCGGCTGGCGGGCCCCGAGCGACGTGATCGCCACGACGCGCCCCCAGCGGCGCTCCCGCATCCCCGGGACGGCCGCCCGGCACATGGCGACCGTGGACAGGCAGTTGAGCTCCAACGCTGCCCGGTAGCCGTCCAGGCCCGTCGTCGCGAACGTCCCCGGCGGCGGCCCGCCGGCGTTCGCCACCAGGATGTCCACCGGCCCGCCCAGGCGCTCGCCGGCCTCCTCCACGAACCCGCCCGCCCGGGCCGCGTCCGAGAGGTCTGCCCGGATCCCGACCGCCCCCTCGCCCAGCTCCGCGACCGCCAGGTCGAGCCGCTCCTGGTCGCGGCCACAGATCGCCACCCTGACCCCCGCCTCCACGAGCGCCCGCGCCGCCCCGAGCCCGAGCCCGGCCGACGCCGCGGCCACCGCAGCCCGCCGTCCCGCGATGCCGAGGTCCATGGCCGCACGCTACCGGCGGCCGGGGCCCCACGCCGCGGGCGTGGCCACCAAGTGCCCGTTCCGCCCTCCCTGCCAATTGGCACACCGTGCATCGGCCAATTGGCACGCCGCCTCCCAGACGCGTCGTGAGCGCCCCGTGACCGCCGGGTGAGACCGGCCTGATCACCTGCCGCGCGTAGGTACGATGCGGCCGCGACGGAGGGGTGCAGCGAGATGAAGCTCACGTGGGGGCAGCGGCTCGCGGTGCGGATCGGGGACGCGCTGCAGCGGATCGCGCCATGGGACCGGCTCCCCCGGCCGCTGGGGCTGCTGTGCCTGATCGGCATCCGGATCCGCCTGCGGCTGCACAATCTCTACGACCCCGCGCCCTGGCGGCCCCCGGACGCCCCGCCCACCGGCGCGGCCGGCTTCCCCTTCGGCCGCAACCAGCCGCTCTGGGACGCCCGCGCGGAGACCGAGGAGGGGTCGCTGCTCGAGCCGAGCCCGCGCGTCATCAGCGAGCGGTTGCTCGCGCGCAACGGGGCCTTCTCCCCCGTCCCCTTCCTCAACCTGCTCGCGGCGGCCTGGCTGCAGTTCCAGGTCCACGACTGGGTCCTGCACGACAAGGATCCGGACCCCTCGCGCAAGATCAGGGTCCCGCTGCCCGACGGCGACGGCTGGCCCTACGGCTCCGACGGGGCGATGCCGGTCGCCCGCTCGAAGCACAGCGCCGTCCCGCCGACGCCCGGCGGCCCTCCGGTCTACGACAACTCCGACACCCACTGGTGGGACGGGAGCCAGATCTACGGGACCACCCCGGAGCACGAACACTCGCTGCGCGAGTTCGAGGGCGGGCGGCTCCGGCTCACCGAGGACGGCGGACTGCCCCGCGACCCCGTCACCGACGACCCGCAGACGGGCGTGACGAACAACTGGTGGACCGGCCTCTGGCTGCTCCACTGGCTCTTCGCCCGCGAGCACAACGCCATCTGCGCGCGCCTGGCCGCCGTCTTCCCCGGGATGGGCGACGAGGACCTCTACACCGTGGCGCGGCGCGTCAACTCGGCCGTGATGGCCAAGATCCACACGGTCGAGTGGACGCCCTCCGTGCTGCCCCACCCGACCGTCCGAGCCGCCATGCACGGCAACTGGTACGGCATGCTCGGCCCGCGCGGCTCGCGGCTGCTGCGCAGGATCACGCGCCGCGACGTCCTGATCGGGATCCCCGGCTCGCCCCACGACGACCACGGCGTCCCGTACGCGCTCACCGAGGAGTTCGTCGCGGTCTACCGCATGCACCCGCTGATCCCGGACGAGCTCCGCATCGTGAGCGCGCAGAACGGCGGCCGGGTCGCCGACCGCAGCCTCGCCGAGCTGCTCGGCCCGGCGGCGGCGATCGTGGACGGCCAGTTCAGGAGGTGCGACCTGATGGCCTCGTTCGGCGTGGCGCGCGCGGGGCGGATCGCCCTGCACAACTTCCCGGACACGCTGCGGAACCTGGCCCGCGGCGCCGCGGACGTCGACGCGGGCGACGAGCCGCGCATCGACCTCGCGACCATCGACGTCCTGCGCGACCGCGAGCGCGGCGTGCCGCGCTACAACGACTTCCGGCGCATGCTGCGCCTGCCCCCCGCGTCGAGCTTCTTCGAGCTGGCCGGCGGCGACGCGGCGACCGCCGCGCTCCTGGCCGACGTCTACGGGGACGTGGAGCGCGTCGACCTCATGGTGGGCCTCTACGCCGAGCCGCTCCCGGAGGGCTTCGGGTTCAGCGAGACCGCCTTCCGCATCTTCGTGCTGATGGCCTCGCGCCGGCTGAAGTCGGACCCGGCGTTCACCGACCTCTACGGGCCCAGCCACTACACGCGCGAGGGGCTGCGCTGGATCGAGGGGAGGACGATGCGCGACGTCATCGCCGAGCACCTGCCCACCCTGCGGCCGCTGATCGCGGACGTGAGGAACCCCTTCGAGCCCTGGGACCGGCCCTGCAACCGGCGCTCGGGCGTCACCGCGCCCTTCGCCGCCACCCCGTGCGGCCCATGAGCGGGCCGATCCGCGCCATCACCGACGGCACGGCGGGGCGCGTGCACGCCTACATCCTGGAGATCGACGGCGGCATCACCCTGATCGACACGCTCTCGGGCGCCGACGGCGCGACCGTGATCGCCGAGCTGGCCAAGATCGGACGGGGGCCCGAGGACCTCACGCGGATCGTCCTCACCCACGCCCACCGCTCCCACATCCGCGGGGCGGCCCACCTGCGCCGCCTGAGCCGCGCAACCGTCTACTCCAACGCCTTCGAGGCGCGCACGATCACGGGCGAGGTCCCCTGCGAGCCGGTCACGCTGGTGCCGCGCCGCCCCTATCGCGTGCTGCACCTGCAGTACGGCCTCACGATCGGCACCCACCTGGAACGGCTGGGCGTGCCGCGGCGCCTCCTCGACCCGTTCGTCGCGCCCGCCTGCCCGGTGGACGTCGAGGTGGCGCACGGCGACTCGATCGGGTCGCTCCAGGTCGTGCTCACGCCCGGCCACACCGACGGCAGCACCTCCTTCTACTGGCCCCAGGAGCGGGCGCTCTTCACCGGCGACGTCATGGTGACCTGGCCCCGTCTGGAGGTCGGCTGGGCCGGCCTGACGACCGACATGGCGCGCAACCGCCGCTCCCTGTCGGAGCTCGCGACCGTCGGCGACGTCGAGTGGATCGGCACCGGCCACGGGCCGCCCCTCGTGGACGACGCCGCGGCGCGGGTCCGCGACCTGCTCGCCGGCGCAACCGGCCGGCGCCGCTAGGGCCTGTCAACTAGAGCAGCGAGGTATAGAGCTCGCGCGTCTCCTGGCTGGGCTCGACCCCGAGGCGGCCGCGCAGGATCGCCCGGCAGGCGTGGAACTGGCGCAGCGCGAGGGCCCGCTCGCCGGCCTGGGCGTAGGCGCGCATCAGGGCGCGGTGCCAGCCCTCGCGCTCGGGGTTGGCGTCGATGAGCTGGCGGTAGCGCTCGATCGCCGCGCCCGGCCGGCCCATCTCCAGCAGGGCCTCGGCGAGGCGCTCCAGCAGCTCCACGCGCTGGCGCTCCAGCGACCTGCGGGTGTCCTCGCACCAGGCCTCGTAGGGGAAGTCGGGCAGGAACTCGCCTCGCCACAGTGCCTCCGCCGCGAGCATGCGGTCGAGCGCGCCCTGGCCGGCGGCGGCCGGGTCGGGCGCGGCGAGGCGCTCGAAGTCGCCGGCGTCCCAGGAGTCGCGCTCGCCCAGGGCGAGCCGGTAGACGTCGCCCTCGCGCACGATCGGCGAGGCGCCCGAGCGCGGCGCCGCCAGCGGGTCGAGCGTGCGCCGCAGCTCGTGGAGGGTTGTGTCGAGCGCCCGCGAGCCGCGCTCCGTGGGCAGCTCGGGCCAGAGGTGGTCGAGGAGGCGGTCGCGGTGCAGGCCGCGCGGGCCGGCGCAGGCCAGCGCCCCAAGCAGCGCGCGGGCCTTCGCGCGGCCGAAGGCCGAGTCGGGCACCCGCGCCCCGGCCCGGTTGAGGCGTAGCCCGCCGAAGGTCTCGATGCGGATGGGCGGTCGGGGGCGGCGCTCGAGCAGGCCGCGCGCGCGCTCGGCCGCCGCGACGACCTCGGGGTCGGCGTCAGAGAGCAGTGCCCGCAGGGTCTCCGGGTCGACGTCCGTGTCCTCGCCGATGGCGCCGGCGACGGCCGCCCGCGCCGCCGGTTGGCCGTCCAGGTGCTCCACGCACTCGTGCAGCACCTCGCGCCCGCAGCCGGCCGCGATCCGCGCCGCGCCGGGCGAGATCCGGGCCTCGAGCGCCCGCGCGAGGAGGGCGGCGGCCCGGGGCCGCTCGCGCCGGCTCCACAGCGCCTCGACCGCCGCCGCGTCGTCGAGGGCAAGCGCCTCGCCGAGGCGCTCGTCGCCCAGCGGCAGCCCCGCGTGGGCGCTCGCCGACAGCAGCGCCGCGCGCGCCCGGTACCAGGCGAAGCCGTACCCGTCCGCCAGCGCGACGGCCTCCTCAGCCACATCGCGGGCGAGCTCGGCCGCCCCCGCCGCCGACGCCGCCAGCGAGACCTCGCAGAGCACGGTGGGGATCTCGTAGGAGGCGCCGTAGTCGCGGGCGGCCGCCCGCGCCGACTCCGCGCGCGCCACGGCCAGGTCGCCCTCGCCCCGCGCCGCCGCGCCGCGGGCGAGCTGCGCGGCCAGCCGGTACACGACGTTCGTCCCGGGCCCGGCGGCGATGGTCCGGCGGGCCTCCGGCTCGAGCGCGGTCACCGCGTCCCAGTCGTCCAGGCCGCTGTGCGACAGCAGGCGCCACCAGAGGATCAGCAGCCCGGGCGCGGCGGCCATGCCCAGCGAGGCCGACAGGTCGAGGACCGCCTGGGCCTCCTCGAGGCAGGCGCGGTAGCTGCCGGTGTCGGCGAGCAGGAGGGCGCGGTTGCCGCGGCCGAAGGCCTGCATCATGAAGGACTCCTCGACCTCGATCGGCTCGAGCCGGCCGAGCCCGTCGCCGATGCGGGCCCTCGCCTGGGCGAGCCGGCCCTCGGGGTAGTCGAAGTAGTAGCCCCGCACCATCTCCGCGCAGGGCGCCAGCAGCGCGAGCTCGCGCCGGCCCGCCGCCGCGAGCGCCTCCTCCATGAGGGCCTCGGCCTCGAGGCGCTGGCAGCCGATGGCGTGCGCGACGGCCACGATCATCCGCACGAGGCCGGCCGCCGGGCCGGCCGTGGCCACCCCGTCGAGGTGGCGGCGCGCCCGGGCGACCCGGACCGCGGGGCTGACCCCGACGGTGAGCGCCGCGAGCTGGGCCCGGTAGAGGGCGGCGGCGGCCCGCTCGGCCTCGCCCGCCGCGACGAGCCGGCCGATCGCCTCGTCCCAGCCCTCGAAGGCGGCGGCCGGGTCGCCCGACAGGTACGTCAGGAGGGCGTGGGCGAGCTGGATGCGCGGGCGCGCGCCCCAGGCCTCCGGCGGGATGCGCCGCAGCCAGGCGGCGAGCGTCTGGCGCTCGGGCGTCGGGACCATGGCCTCGGCCACCTCCTCCAGCGCCCGCGCCGCCGCGTCGGGGTTCCCCGCCTCCAGGTGGTGCCGCACCGCCTCCTGGTGGTCGCCGGCCGCCTCCCAGGCCTGGGCGGCGCGCTCGTGGAGGACCGGCATGCGGTCGGGCTCCCGCTCGGCCAGGCGCCGGCGCAGGAAGGCCTGGAAGAGGTGGTGGTAGCGGAACCAGTCGCCCTCCGCCTGGACGATGAACAGGTGCGAGGCCAGCAGGCCGCGGATCACCTCGGCCGCGTCGGGCCGCTCGGCGACGGCGGCCGCCAGGGCGGGGGTGAAGCGCTCCAGCACCGAGGTGTCGAGCAGGAACCGCTGGAGGTCGGGCGGCAGGCCCGAGAGGACCTCGTCGGCGAGGTAGTCGAAGTGGGGCCCGGCCGTCGCCTGCTGCGGCAGGCCGGCTCCGGCGGCCGAGCGGGTGGCCAGGAGCAGGCCCGCCACCCAGCCCTCGGTGCGCTGGTGCAGCTCGCCGATCTCGGCCTCGTCGAGCCCGCCCGGGGCGTCCTCCAGCAGCTCGGCGGCCTCCTCGAAGCTGAAGGCCAGCAGGTCCTCGCCGACGACGGACGCCCCTGCCGCGGTGACCCTGGAGGCGGGGATCGCCAGGTCGCGGCGGCTGGTCATCGCGAAGTGGACGTTCGGCGGGAGGTCCGAGGCCAGCAGCCCGAGCGCCTCGAGCACCGGCCCGTCGCCCAAGGCGTTGACGTCGTCGAGGGCGATGACGAAGTCGTCGGGGATCGTCTCGAGCAGCTCGTTCGCCAGGGCGGCGATCTGGTGCTCGGGGGCCCCGCCCGGAGGCAGGGCCGAGGCAACCCCGGGGAAGGCCTCGGCGACCCCGGCCGCCACGTGGGCGACGAGCATGTCGGACGAGCGCAGCCGGGGGTCGCAGGAGAGCCACACCGACGGCATCGGCGACTCCTCGAGGGCCTGCACCAGCAGGGTCGTCTTGCCGTAGCCGGCGCCGGCGACGAGGGTCGTCAGCCGGCCCTGAAGCCCCACGTGGACGCGCGCCACCAGCTCCGGCCGCGCCACCGCGCCGGGCGGCAGGCGGGGGGGCAGGAGCCGGGTGCGCAGGATCCCGGGAGCGGATCCCACGGGCGCCGGGCCGCCGGGAGATGTGGTCATGACTTCTCGGGTACCGGGTCGCTCGTGGACGCATCATCCCACCGGGGCGCGATGAGTTCCGGCGTCCACACCGGTCGTAGGGGGGAACGGACCGGCCGGACCGCGGAGGAGAGAGCGATGGCGAACGGGCGACCCGAGGACCCTCGGCGTGATAGACACCCCGGCGTGCTGGAGCGCCTGAGGAGATGGGGGGCGCTCCCCGCCGGCCGGGTGGGGAAGTGGATCGTCCTCGCCGCGTGGGTCGTGATCTTCGTCGCCGCCGCCAATCCGGGCAGCAAGTTCGAGGACGCCCAGGAGAACGAGTCGACGAGCTTCCTGCCCGGCGACGCCGAGTCCACGAAGGTCCTCGAGCAGCTCGACCAGTTCCAGACACAGGAGGGCGAGCAGGCCGACGCCGTCATCGTCTACGCACGCGACGGCGGGCTGACGGCCGCCGACCGGGCGGCGATCGCGCAGGACCGCGCGTCGCTGAACCGGGACCGCCCGGAGGGCGCCGGCCCGACGGGGCCCCCGGTCCTCGCGCCGGACGGCGAGGCCGCCCTCCTGGTGACGCCGCTCTTCATCGAGGAGGGCGACTCGGACGCGCTCGTCGACGCGGTGGACGACATCCGCGACCGGGTCCACGACGCCCCCGAGGGGCTGCAGGTGAAGGTGACCGGCGGCGCCGGCTACTCGGCCGACGCCATCGACGTCTTCAACAACATCAACTCGACCCTGCTGCTGGCGACGGCCCTGATCGTCTTCGTGCTGCTGGTGATCATCTACCGCAGCCCGATCTTCTGGATACTGCCCCTCCTCTCGGTGGCCTTCGCCGAGATCACCGTGCGCGCCATCGGGTACGGGCTCGCCGAGGCCGGGGTGGTCATCAACGGCCAGACGGCCGGCATCCTGCTCGTGCTGGTCTTCGGCGTGGGCACCGACTATGCCCTGCTGCTCACCTCGCGCTACCGCGAGGAGCTGCGCCGGAACGAGGACAAGCACCAGGCGATGAAGATCGCCCTGGGGCGCGCCGGCCCCGCCATCCTGGCCTCGGGCGCCACCAACATCTGCGCGCTGCTGGTCCTCACCATCGCCGAGGTCAACGGCACCGCGGGCCTGGGACCGGTCGCCGCCATCGGCGTGGCCGTCGCGCTGGCCGCCATGCTGACCGTCCTCCCGGCCCTGCTGGTGATCGCCGGGCGGCGGGCGTTCTGGCCCTTCATCCCGCGCTACGAGCCCGGCGCCGTCGTCCCCGAGGAGCGCGGCCGCTGGCGCCGCCTGGGCGACCGGATCGGCCGCCGGCCGCGCCCTGTCTGGATCGCCAGCGTCGTCGCGCTCGCCGTGATGGCGCTCGGCCTGACCGCCTTCAACACCAACCTCACCTCGTCCAACAGCTTCCGCGACGACGTGGAGGCGGTGCAGGGCCAGGAGCTGCTGGAGGCGAGCTTCCCGGCCGGCGCCAGCGCGCCGACCGACGTCATCGTGCCCGACGCCGCGCGCGTGCCCGCCGTGGTCGCCGCGCTGCGGCGCGCCGAGGGGGTGAGCGCGGTGGCGCCGGTCGCCCAGGGGCCGCCCGGGACGCGCCTCGCGGCGACCCTCGAGCCCGACCCCTACAGCACCGAGGCCTTCGACCTGATCCCGGGCCTGCGCGACGTCGCGAAGGCCGCGGGCGGGCCGGACACCCTGGTCGGGGGGCCGACGGCCACCGAGTACGACCTGCGGGTGGCCTCCGAGCGCGACCTCAAGGTCATCCCGCCGCTCGTGCTCCTCGTGATCTTCGTGATCATCGGCCTGCTGCTGCGGGCGATCGTGGCGCCGCTGCTGCTGATCGCGACGGTGATCCTGTCGTTCCTCGCGGCGCTCGGCGTCTCCTCGCTGGCCTTCGAGTGGATCTTCGACTTCCCCGGCGAGGACGCGTCGCTGCCGTTGTTCGGCTTCATCTTCCTGGTCGCCGTGGGGGTGGACTACAACATCTTCCTGATGGCGCGGGTGCGCGAGGAGGCCGCCAGGCACGGCACGCACGAGGGCATGATCCGCGGGCTCGCCGTCACCGGCGCCGTGATCACCTCGGCGGGGCTGGTGCTGGCCGGCACCTTCGCGGTGCTCGGCGTGCTGCCGCTCGTCGGGCTCACCGAGATCGGCTTCCTGGTGGCCTTCGGGATCCTCCTCGACACCCTCCTGGTCCGGTCGGTCCTCGTGCCCGCCCTCGTGATGGAGGTGGGCGACAACGTGTGGTGGCCCTCGCGCCTCGCCAAGGAGGCCGCGCGCGCCGACGCGCGCGACCGCGCCGCGCCGCGCCCCGAGCCGAGCGCGCAGCCGTAGGACCGCGGCACCAGGGGCCGGCGCCGCTCAGGCGGGGGGCGCCGGCTTCGGGGCCAGGACCTCCTCGAGCTCCTCCAGGATGACCGGGTCGTCGATGGTGCTCGGCACGGTGTAGGGCCGCCCGTCGGCGATGTCGCGCATCGTCCCGCGGAGGATCTTGCCGCTGCGCGTCTTGGGCAGGCGCGCCACCACCGCCACCCGCTTCATGCTGGCGACCGGCCCCACCTCGCGGCGCACGTCGCGCACCAGCTCGGCCTCGAGCTCGGACTCGTCGCGGTCGACGCCGGCCGTCAGCACCACCAGCCCCACCGGGACCTGGCCCTTGAGCTCGTCGGAGACGCCGATGATCGCGCACTCGGCGACGTCGGGGTGCTCGGCCAGGGCCGCCTCCAGCGTCCCCGTGGAGAGCCGGTGCCCGGCGACGTTGAGCACGTCGTCCGTGCGCCCCATGACGTAGAGGTAGCCGTCCTCGTCGAGGTGGCCGCCGTCCCCGGTGAGGTAGTAGCCGTCGAAGGCGGACAGGTAGCCCTCCACGTAGCGGCGGTCGTCGCCCCAGAGCGTCGGGAGGGTCCCCGGAGGGAGCGGCAGGCGGATCACCACCGCTCCGTCGACGCCCGCCGGCGCCTCCGCGCCGGACTCGTCGAGGATGCGCACGTCGTAGCCGGGCACGGCCTTGGTCGGCGAGCCCGGCTTCACCGGCAGCGGCTCGAGGCCCATGCAGTTCGCGGCGATCGGCCAGCCGGTCTCGGTCTGCCACCAGTGGTCGATCACGGGGATGCCGAGCAGGTCGCTCGCCCAGTGGTAGGTGTCGGGGTCGAGCCGCTCGCCGGCCAGGAAGAGGTAGCGGAAGCGCGACAGGTCGTTGCCCGCCAGCAGCTCGCCGCCGGGGTCCTCCTTCTTGATCGCCCGGAATGCGGTGGGCGCCGTGAAGAGGGCGTTCACCCCGTGCTGCGAGATGACGCGCCAGAAGGCGCCGGCGTCCGGGGTGCCCACCGGCTTGCCCTCGTAGAGGATCGTGGTGCAGCCGGCGAACAGCGGCGCGTACACGATGTACGAGTGGCCGACGACCCAGCCGATGTCCGAGGCGGCCCAGAACGCCTGGCCCGGCCCGGTCGCGTAGATGTTCTCCATCGACCAGCGCAGGGCGACGGCGTGGCCGCCGTTGTCGCGGACGACGCCCTTGGGCCTCGCGGTGGTCCCCGAGGTGTAGAGGACGTAGAGCGGGTCCGTCGCGGCCACGGGGACGGGGTCGGCGGGCTCGGCGCCCTCCAGGGCCTCGCCCCACTCGAGGTCCCGACCGGGCGTGAGCTCGGCCAGGCACCGCGGCCGCTGGAGCACGATGCAGCGCTCGGGCGGGTGCTCGGCGATCTCGAGGGCCGCGTTCAGCAGCGGCACGTACTCCACCACCCGCTGCACCTCGATGCCGCACGAGGCCGTCACGACCAGCACCGGGCGCGCGTCGTCGATGCGGGCCGCCAGCTCGCGCGGCGCGAAGCCGCCGAAGACGACCGAGTGCACCGCGCCGATCCTCGCGCAGGCGAGCATCGCCTCCACGGCCTCCGGGACCATCGGCATGTAGATGACGACCGTGTCGCCGCGCCCGACGCCGAGGCGCCGCATCGCCCCCGCCACCCGGGCCACGCGGTCCCGCAGCTCGCCGTAGGTGAACGAACGCACCTGGCCGGTCACCGGCGAGTCGTGGATCAGGGCCGCCTGGTCGGCGCGGCCGCCGTCGGCGTGGCGGTCGAGGGCGTTGAAGCACGTGTTGAGGACGCCGTCCGGATACCAGCGGTAGAGCGGCGCGGCCGAGTCGTCGAGCGCCCGGGTCGGCGCGCGCTCCCAGTCGATCGCGCCGGCGGCCTCCAGCCAGAACCCCTCCGGGTCCTCCAGGCTCCGCCGGTACTGCTCCTCGTACGCCCCCATCGCCGCCCTCCTAGTTGATCCTCCGGTCCCGCCCCTCCCACTCCCGGTCGCGCAGGACGTTCTTGCGCACCTTGCCGGTGGACGTCCGCGGCAGCTCGTCGAGCATCTCGAACGAGTCCGGGCATTTGTACCCCGCGAGCAGGGCGCGCACATGGGCGCGCAGGTCGTCGGGGCCGACCTCCTGCCCGTCGCGGACCACCACGAAGGCCTTCGGGCGCTCGCCCCAGCGGTCGTCGGGCACGCCCACCACCGCCGCCTCGAGGACCGCCGGATGGCTGGTGATGGCCTGCTCGACCTCGATGGTGGAGATGTTCTCGCCCCCCGAGATCACGACGTCCTTGGCCCGGTCGCGCAGCTCGATGTAGCCGTCCGGGTGCCAGATCCCGAGGTCGCCGGAGTGGAAGACGCCGCCCCGGAAGGCCTCGGCCGTCGCCGCGGGGTCGTCGTGGTAGCCCTTCATGACGTTGTTGCCGGTCATGACGATCTCCCCGACGGTCGCTCCGTCCCGGGGTACGTCGCGGCCGGCCTCGTCGACGACCCGGATCGGGTCGGCCATCACCATCGCGACGCCCTGCCGGGAGAGCAGGCGCGCCAGCTCCCGCGGCTCCTCCTCGTCCCAGCCGACCTGCCACTGGCAGACCGTGTGCGGGCCGTACGTCTCGGTGAGCCCGTAGACGTGCAGGACGCGGGCGCCCAGGGCCTCGGTCTGGGCGAGGACGGTCGGGTTCGGCGGCGCGGCGGCCGTCATCACGACGAGGCGGCGCTCGAGCGGGTGCGCCTCCGGCGCGTTCACGAGCGTCGACAGCACCGCGGGCGCGCCGTTCAGGTGGGTGACGCCCTCCTCGTCGATCAGCCGCCAGAGGGCGTCCCCGCGCACGGCGCGGAGGCAGATCTGGACGCCACCGGCCGCCGCGATCGCCCACGGGTGGCACCACCCGTTGCAGTGGAACATCGGGAGCGTCCAGAGATAGACGGTGTCGGGGCCGTGGCCCGCGGTCACGTTCTCGCCGAGCGCGTTCAGGTAGGCGCCCCGGTGCGTGTACATCACGCCCTTCGGCTCCCCGGTGGTCCCCGAGGTGTAGTTGATCGAGATCGTGGCGTCCTCGTCCTCGACGGTCCACGGGATGGCCTCGTCGGAGCCCCGCGCCAGGAGGTCGCCGTAGGCCGTGCCGGGCAGGCCCGCGGGCGGCGGGCCGCCGGTCCAGACCACCTCGGCAACCGGCTCGAGGCGATCGGCGACCGGGGCGACCGTCCCGCTCAGGTCGGCGTCGGCCACGAGCATGCGCGAGCCCGAGTGCGCGCAGATGTTGCGCACCTCCTCGGGCGCGAGGCGGGTGTTGATCGCCACGAGCACCGCTCCGGCGAGCGGCGCGGCGAAGTGGGCGACGAGCAGCGCCCGCGCGTTGGGGGACAGGTAGGCCACCCGGTCGCCGGGGCCGACGCCGGAGGCCCGCAGGGCGTGCGCCGCGCGGGTGACCTCCGCCGCGAGTTCGGCGTAGGTGGCGCGGTCCTCGCCGTCCACGACCGCCGTGCGGTCGGCGAACACGTCGGCCGAGCGCTCCAGGAAGGCCAGCGGCGTGAGCTGCGTGATGTGGACCGGCACGACTCGGATCACACGGCCCAGGCGCCCCCGCGTCAACCCACGGCGGGATTGAGCCCGGCGGGAGGCGGGTAAGCAGGGAACGTGCCCGAGCGCCACGACACCACCGCGGACGGGCGGGCGACGGCGACGCATGCCGAGGGGGTCCCGGCGGAGACCGCCGAGACGCGCGTGCCACGGGACCGGGAGCGGACCTACACGGTGCGCGTGCCGCCGCTGTCGCCGGACGCGCCGTTCCTCGGCTGGCTGGCGGCCTGGGGCGCCGCGGCGCTCGCGGTGGCGTGCCTGCGCGAGGCGGGCGTCGACCTCGGGCTCGGCCTCGGCATCGCGACCGGCGACCCGGGCGTCGAGGACCGCTTCCTGCCGGGCCTCTGGCTCGTGCTGGTGCAGGCGGGCGCCTTCCTCCTCGGCGGCTACGCGGCCGCGCGGATCGCGCGGGCGAACCACCTGCTCCACGCGGGCCTGGCCTGGGTCATCGCGATGCTGGCGACCGGCGCCGACGCGATCGTGATCGCGCTCCGGGACGGGGGCGAGAGCGTCCTCCAGAGCCTCGGCATCCCGCACTGGGTGCACACCGGCCTCTCGGGGACCTGGGAGGAGGCGCTGGCGCTGGCGATCTT
The DNA here is from genome assembly GCA_036257075.1 of Miltoncostaeaceae bacterium. Lineage (GTDB taxonomy): Bacteria > Actinomycetota > Thermoleophilia > Miltoncostaeales > Miltoncostaeaceae > DATAGF01. The sequence continues at coordinate 1,112 of DATAGF010000142.1, read as the reverse complement.
CGCGTTGGCCGGCCTGGCGGGCGCCCTGATCGGGGGCGCCCTGGCGGCCGCCACCGGCCGCCGCGCGCCCGCCGAGGCGCGGGCGGTCCGGGGCGACGGCGGCTAACCTGGGCCACCGCCGCGCCGCGGCGGGCCCAGTGAGCCGGAGGGATCAGGGGTGGAGGCGCGGCTGCTCGAGTCCGTCTTCCCGACGGACACCAACCCCCAGGGCAACCTGTTCGGGGGCACCCTTGTCTCGTGGATGGACAAGGCCGCCGGGTTCGCCGCCATGCGCCGGGCCCGCAGCAGCGTCGTGACCGCGGCCATCGAGGACATCGCCTTCAGGGTGCCGATCCTGCAAGGAGACCTCGTCGAGGTCGTCGCCCGGGTGGTGGAGGTCGGGCGCAGCAGCATGCGCGTGCGGGTGGAGGTCCGCAAGGAGAGCCCCATCGACGGCACGAGTGAGCTCTGCACGGTGGGCCACTTCACGATGGTCGCCATGGGCGCCGACCGGCGCCCCACCCCCGTGCCGCCCGAGGGGTCCTGACGGCCGAGGCGGCGAGCGCCGCGCCGGGAGGGGACTGGGTCCGCTTCCGGACCGCCCGCGGGCGCACCGTGCTCCTGGCCACCGTCCTCGGGTCGGGGATGGCCTTCCTCGACGCGACCGTCGTGAACATCGCGCTGCCCGCCATCGGCGAGGACCTCGACGCGAGCCTGGCCGGCCTCCAGTGGACCGTGAACGCCTACGCCCTGACGCTCGCCGGGCTGATCCTGATCGGCGGATCGCTGGGCGACCACCTCGGGCGGCGGCGCGTCTTCGTCTGGGGGGTGGCCTGGTTCGCCGTGGCGTCGCTCCTGTGCGCGGTCGCGCCGACCATCGAGACGCTGATCGCCGCCCGCGCCCTCCAGGGCGTGGGAGCGGCCCTTCTCACCCCGGGCAGCCTGGCCATCCTGGAGGCGGTCTTCGAGCCCGACGACCGGGGCGCGGCGATCGGTGCCTGGTCCGGGCTCGCGGGCGTCTCCACCGCCATCGGGCCGTTCCTCGGGGGCTGGCTCGTCGAGGCCGTCTCCTGGCGCCTGATCTTCGTGATCAACATCCCCCTGGCGGCGGTCGTGGTCTGGGCGGCGCGCCG
>DATAGF010000138.1:0-4079 GCA_036257075.1 Miltoncostaeaceae bacterium | reverse complement strand
ATGCCCCCAACGGGATTCGAACCCGTGCCGCCGCCTTGAAAGGGCGGTGTCCTGGGCCGCTAGACGATGGGGGCCGGGGCAACGCAAAGGGGCCCGGGATGGCTCGCGCACCGTCCCGGGCCCCCGGTGGCAGCAGTGGATTGCTGAGGGGCGCGGTTTCGCTCCCCTTCGCTGCCGCTTGCGCGTAGGGGCGCGCCCCTAGCTACTGCCACCTCCACTGGTGCTATGCAATAGGACCACCTCCTTTCCGTGGTGACAGGACGATAGCGATGCCCGCGGTCGGTGGTCCAGGCGGTGCGGATCCCGGTTCCGCGACCGGAGGGCCCGGGTAGGGTCAGGCCGTGTCCGACGTCGACCTGATCGTCATCGGCGCCGGCATGGCCGGGATGAACGCGGCCGCCCGCGCGTCGGAGGCCGAGGCCAGCGTCGCCGTCATCGAGCGCGACCGGGTCGGGGGGACGTGCCCCATCCGCGGGTGCATCCCGAGCAAGGCCCTGATCCGCAGCGCCGAGGTCGCCCACGAGGTGCGCACGGCCGCCGAGTACGGGGTCCGGGTGGACGGCGTCTCGGTCGACGTCGGCGCCGTGATCGGCCGCGTCCAGGCGATCGTGGACCGGGGCGCCTCCGGCGCGCGGTCCTGGCTCGAGTCGCTGCCGGGGGTGCGGCTGATGATCGGGGAGGCGCGCTTCGAGGAGCCGGGCGTCGTGACGGTCGACGGCAGCCGGCTCCGCGGGTCCCGGGTCGTGATCGCGACGGGCGCGGCGCCGCGGCCGCTGCCCGTGCCGGGCCTCGAGGAGGCCGGCTACCTCACGAGCGACGACGTGCTGACCCTGCGCGAGCTGCCCGAGCGCCTGCTGGTGATCGGCGCCGGGCCGATCGGGCTGGAGCTCGGGCAGGCGCTGGGGCGGCTCGGCTCGCGGGTGACCATGGTCGAGATGACCGACCGCCTGCTGCCGGCGGGCGAGCCGGAGGTGAGCGAGGTGCTGGCCGAGCTCCTGGCCGGGGAGGGGATCGAGCTGCTGCTGGGCGCCGAGATCGCCCGCGTCGAGACCCGGCCGGGCGGCGGGCGGCGCCTGGTCGTCGAGCACGAGGGCCGCACGCGCACGCTCGACGGCGGTGCGATCCTGCTCGGCGCCGGCCGAGGGCCGCATGTGGAGCCGCTGCGCCTGGAGGCGGCCGGGGTGGACGGAGGCCCGAAGGGGATCCCGGTCGACGCGCGCCTGCGCACCACCCGGGACGGCCACTACGCGGCCGGCGACGTCCTCGGGCCGCCCTTCGGCGCCTTCACGCCGACGGCGCGCCGGCTGGGGCGCGAGGCGGTCGACAACGCGCTCGACCTTGACCCCCACGACGTGAGCCGCGATGACGGCCCGACGGCCGTCTTCACCGACCCGGAGGCCGTGACCATCGGGCTCACCGAGGCGCGGGCGCGCGAGGCCGGCCGCGACGTGGGCGTCGCCACCTCCGGCTTCTCAGGCGGCAAGGCCCGCGCCTGGGGCCAGGAGCGCGGGGTGGTCAAGGCGGTCGTGGACCGCGCCTCCCGCCGCATCCTCGGCGCGCACGTGCTCGCCTACCACGCCGCCGACCTCATCCATCCGGTCGCGGTGGCGATGAAGGCCGGGAGCGCCGACCCGCTCCTCGACGCCATCCACATCCACCCCACCCTCGGCGAGCCCGTTCAGCGCGCCGTGAGGAGCGCGCTGGCCTAGGCGCCGCGCCCGGGCCGCCGGCCCGGCGCGCTCAGGCCGCGGCAGAAAAGCGGTCGACCTCCGCCGCCACGAGGCGCCGCCACTCGCCGGCCCGGGGCAGGGGGATCACGATGCCGCGCGGGCCCGGGAGCGCGATGGCGTGGGTCGCGCCCCGGATCAGGTGGTAGGTGGCGGGGATGCCGAGCGCGCGCATGCGCTCCACGCCGCGGCGCGACTCGGCCGGCGACACGCCGAAGGGGCGACCGTCGATGCTCCCGTGGATGACCGCGGCCCGGCGGCCGGCGAGGCCCTCGGCGCCGATCTCTTCGGGCAGCCAGGGGGCGAGGCCGATGAAGGCGGCGACCGAGGGGTGGCCGGCGACGGCCAGCGAGACCGCGCCGCCCATCGAATAGCCGAGCAGGGCGACCGGCTGCCCGCCGCGCCGGCCGAGGACGTCGAGCGCCGCCCTGGCGTCGTCGATACACCCGTCGAGGTGCCGCCACGAGCGGATGCGGTAGCGGACCTCGTAGAAGGCCAGGCGCGGTCGCTCCGGCGCCAGCCGGCGCACCAGCCAGTCGACCGAGGTGCTCCAGTCGCCGGGACGCGCCCGCTTGATACCGCCGTTCAGGCACAGCACCGCCGGCGCGTCCTCCGGCCCGGTACGGCGCATCGCCGCGCCGGTGCCCAGCAGAAACGGCGGTGCGGCGCCCGGCGGGCCGGTCACGGCGTGCGCCGCCGCAGAGTCAGCGCCCCGAGCGCGAGCGCCGCGACGGTCGCGGCCACCACGATGATCACGTCCCGAGCGAACTCCCCGCCCAGCGCCTCGGGGCTGGTGGCGACGCTCAATGCGTCGTAGGCGTAGGTCAGCGGCAGCATGTACGAGATCACCTCGAGCCAGCCGGCCATCTCATCGCGGGCCACGAAGAGGCCGCACAGCAGCAGCTGGGGCAGCACCACCGCGGGCATGAACTGCACCGCCTGGAACTCGCTGGTGGCGAAGGCGCTGACGAAGAGCCCGAGCGCCATGCCGAGCAGGGCGTTGAGGATCGCCAGCACGACCAGCAGCACCGCGCGGTCGGAGTCGAGGTCCAGCAGGCCGAAGGACACGAGGGAGAGCACGAGGGTCTGGACCAGCGCGACCAGCCCGAATGCGATCCCGTAGCCGGCCAGCAGGTCGAGCTTGGCCACGGGCATGCTCATGAGTCGCTCGAGCGTGCCCGACGTGCGCTCCCGCAGCATCGAGATCGACGTGACGAGGAACATGGTGATGAAGGGCAGCAGGCCCAGCAGCGGAGGCCCGATGCGCTGGAAGGTCTCTGGCTGGCCGTCGAAGGCGTACCGCAGGATGACCATCAGCACGCAGGGCACGACCAGGAGGAGGGCGATCGTGCGCGGGTCACGGCGGAGCTGGCCGAGCACGCGCCCCGTGATCGACAGCGTCACGCGCGCGCTCACGACGTCACCCCCTCGTCCTCGATGAGGCGCAGGAACGCCTCGCCGAGGTCGTCGGTGCCCGTGCGGTCGCGCAGCTCGCCAGGGGTCTCCTGGGCGATGAGCCGCCCCTCGCGCATCAGCAGCAGCAGGTCGCACTCGGCGGCCTCGTCCATGACGTGACTCGAGACGAGCAGCGTCGTCCCGTCATCTGCGAGCCGGTGGAAGGTGTTCCAGAGGTCGCGCCGCAGCACCGGATCGAGCCCAACCGTCGGCTCGTCCAGCACCAGCAGCGCCGGGCGGGCCAGCAGGGCGATCGCCAGCGACGCGCGGTTGCGCTGGCCGCCGGACATGCGGCCGACGACGCGGTCGCCATAGGCGCCGAGGCCGACGGTCTCGATGGCGCGGTCGACGTCTTCCTGCGTGGCGTCCAGGATCCGGGCGAAGTGGTGGAGGTTCTCCACCACCGTGAGGTCGGCGTACACCGACGGCGACTGGGTCACGTAGCCCACGCGCCGGCGGAGCCCGGGCGAGCCGGCCGGGCCGCCCATCACGGTCACCTGCCCGCCGGCCACCTCCTGCACGCCCACGATCGAGCGCATGAGGGTGCTCTTCCCGCACCCGCTGGGGCCCAGCAGGCCCGTGATCCTCCCCGCCGGCACCGCGAGGGACAGGTCGGGGAGGACCTCCGTCCCGCCTCGGACCACCCTCAGGTCCCGCACCTCCACCGCTGCGTCCATCGCCCCTCCGGCCCTTGATGGTGAGCGTTCGCTCCTCTACCAAACCGCGTCCGGGGCGCTAGCCCCGGGTGCGGGAGATCCAGGCGAGCAGGTCGTCGATGCGGTGTGCCCAGAGCAGGGTGAGCCCGCGCGCCTGCGCGTCCTCCAGGTTGGCCCGCTTGAAGACGCCCGACAGGATCGCGGCGGGGACGACCTGGCTGCGGCCGAAGTCCTGGAGCCA
>DATAGF010000137.1:0-5879 GCA_036257075.1 Miltoncostaeaceae bacterium | reverse complement strand
CCTCAACGTGACCCTCGCGCGCCCCGAGGACGAGGATGCCGCCACGGCCGCCCTCCGCGCGCTGGGCGACCCGCTGCCGGCCCGCTCCGGGACGATCGCGCTGCGGCTCCCCGGGGGCGCCGCCGCGCTGCCTGCGGCGGTCCGGGCCCTCGACGAGGCGGGCGTCGCGGTCGCGGGGCTCGACCTGGCGCTGCCGACGCTCGACGACGTCTTCGTCGCGAAGACCGGCCGCCGCCTGGAGGCAGAGGGCGCCGAGGGGCCGGCAGAGGCCGCGCCCTCCCCGGCGTGACCCTCGCCCTCCGCCAGACGGGTGCGCTCGCCTGGCGCTCGGTGCGCGGGACCCTGCGCACGCCTCAGGCGCTCTTCCCCAGCCTCTTCTTCCCGCTGGTCCTGATGGCCATCTTCACGAGCTCGTTCGGCACCGCGCCCGGCACGATCCCCGGCTTCCCGCCGGTGCGCGGCTTCCTCGACTTCGCCCTCGCGGGCGCGGTCATCCAGGGCATCCTGATCGGCGGGACGACGGCCGGGGCCGCCTTCGCCCTGGACATCGAGGGCGGCTTCTTCGACCGGCTCGTGGCCTCGCCGGTCTCGCGCACGGCCATCCTGGCCGGCCGCCTCGGCGGCGGCGTGGCCCTGGCCATGGCCCAGGCCGTGCTCTTCGTGTCGGTCGGGGTCATCTTCGGCGCGCGGGTCCAGGGCGGGGTCGCGGGCGTGCTGATCCTGCTCGTGCTGGCCGCGCTCACGGCGGTCGCGGTGAGCGGCCTGGGGATCTTCCTGGCGCTGCGCACCGGCTCGGCCGAGGCGGTGCAGGGGACCTTCCCGCTCTTCTTCGCGCTCCTGTTCTTCTCGTCGGCCTTCTTCCCGCGCGAGACCATGACCGGCTGGTTCAAGGCCGTGGCCGACGTGAACCCGATCTCCTATCTCGTCGAGGCCATGCGCGACCTGGTGATCGAGGGCATCGAGCCCCGTCCGACGCTGATCGGGCTGGCGGTCGTCTCCGGCCTGGCCCTCGCCGCGGTCATCGCGTGTCATCTCGCCTTCCGGCGGCGGCTGGCGGCGTCTCCATGACCTCCTCCTCGCACACGGCCGCCCTGGGCCGCGCCCGGCGCTCGTCGGGCGGGAGCGCGAGGCACGCCCTGGAGGTCAGCGCGGGGCTCGCCTGGCGCAGCCTGATCCTGGTGCGGCGCATGCCCTCGGTGTTCCTGCCGTCGCTGGTCATGCCGCTCTTCATCCTGGTCGCGACCTCGGGCGCCTTCCGCGGCATCTCCCTGTTGCCGGCCTTCGACGGCGCCTCCTACCTCGCGTTCACGATCCCGCTCGCGCTCGTGATGGGCGCGGGCTTCGCCGGCATGAACGCCGGCATGACGCTCGCGCGCGACATCGAGGGCGGCTTCGTCGACCGGCTCGTCGTGAGCCCGGCCCCGCGCATCACGCTGATCGCCGGGCCGCTGATGGCCGCGGGGCTCCGCAGCGTGTTCACGACGACGGTGGTGCTGACCGCGGGCCTCATCGGCGGCGTCGGCCTGCCCGGCGGCGTCGACACGCTCGCGCTCTACCTCCTCGGTATCGCCTTCGCCGCCGCCGCCGCCTGCTGGGCCATGGGCGTCGCCCTGCGGACCAGGACGGTCCAGGCCGCGCCCCTCATGCAGGTCGTGATCTTCCTCGCCGTGTTCACCTCGGTCGCCTACGCGCCCCGCGACGTGCTGAGCGGCTGGCTGGCGACGGTCGCCGACCTCAACCCGGTGACCTACCTGCTCGAGGCCTCCCGCGCGGCCGAGCTCACCGGGCTCGGATGGGCCGAGCTCTGGCCGGCGCTGGTCGCCCTCAGCGCCCTGCTGGCGGTGCTCGGCACCTGGGCGCTGACCGGCCTCGCCAGCCTCGGGCGGCGGTAGGGTCGGGGAGTGGCGCTCGACCGCCTGCCCATCGACGAGCCGCTGGCCGCCTACCTGGACGGCCTGGCCAAGGTCCCGGCGGACCTGCAGGCCCTCTACGCCGAGATGGAGGGCGACGAGAGCGCGCCGATGATGACTCACCCCGACCTGGGCGCGCTCCTGGAGGCGCTCGTGCGGGCGACCGGGGGCTGGGCGGTGCTGGAGGTCGGGACCTTCGTCGGCACCTCGGCCGCCTGGATGGCCCGGGCGCTCGCTCCCGGCGGCCGCATCGACACCCTCGAGGCCGACCCCGGGCGAGCCGACCGGGCCGAGGCGTTCCTCGCCAGGGCTGGGCTCGCCGACCGGGTGCGGGTGCACCGCGGCCCAGCCCTCGAGACGCTCCCGGGCCTGCCGGACGGGGCCTACGACCTCTGCTACATCGACGCCGACAAGACCGGCTACCCGGCCTACCTCGGCGAGGCGGTCCGGCTCGTCCGCCCCGGCGGCCTGATCCTGGCTGACAACGTGCTCTCCGGCGGGCGCGTGGCCCAGCCCCCCGACGAGCGCGGCGAGAGCGCGACCGCCCTGGCCGACTTCACCCGCGCCGCCATCGACCACCCGCGCCTCGTCACGACCGTGCTCACGGTCGGCGACGGGGTGAGCCTCAGCGCCGTCATCGACGCGTAGCGCTCAGGCGCCGCCGGCGCGGCGCTGGTAGGAGCGGAGCGCGAACCACCCGCCGATGAAGATCACGAAGATCAGGGCGGCCACCTCGAGCAGGCCCACCGCCAGGGCGACGATCTCCACGATGAAGAGCACGATCGCCAGCGCCACCAGGGCGATCGCGATGCGCCGCCGCCGGGCCTCGTCCGCGGTCCGCTCCACGGTCCCAGGGTAGCGGGGTCTGACAGGCCCGGGCGGGCGCAGGCCGCACCCTGGCCTAGACTGCGCCCCGATGCGCGCCCGCCGCCTGCTCGCCGCCCTCGCCGGCGCCGCCGTCCTCGGGGGGGCCGGCGCGGCCGCCGCGACCGCCCAGCAGCTCGAGGGCGTCGTCCAGCACATGACCTGCGTCGCGCCCGACGACGCCGCCGGCATCGACGCGATGCTGGCCCGCGCCTCGAGCCCGCTGGCCGGCGAGGGCGCGACCTTCGTCTCGGAGTCGCTCGCCGCCGGCGTCGACCCGCGCGCCCTCCTGGCGATCGCCGCCCACGAGACGATGCTGGAGACCTACGGGCCCTCCAAGGTCATCCACAACGCCTTCGGCCTCGGGCCCGGGATCGCCTTCGCCTCCGAGCGCGACGCCATCGCGCGCGCCGCCCGCACGCTGGCGGTGCTCTACCTGCCCGAGGGCCGCACCACCCTGGAGACGATCGGGTCGAAGTGGGCGCCGGTCGGCGCGGCGAACGACCCGGCCGGCCTCAACCGCAACTGGACCCGCGGCGTCGGCACCTACCTCGCCGCCCTCGGCGGCGACCCGGGCCTGCCGGTCCTGGCCTCGTCCCAGGCCGGGGCGACCTGCGCGGGCGCGTCGGTCCCGCTGCCCCCGAAGCGGCCCGTGGGCCCCGAGCCGGCGCCGGCCGGCCCGCCCGTGGTGGTCGCCTGGGGCGGCCTCGCGCCGTCGCGCGGGCCGGCGCCTCCCCCGGGCTTCGTCTTCCCGCTCGCGCTCCCGGTCGGTGCGCCCGCCGCGTACGGGGCGCCGCCGCCCGGCGCCTGCGAGGACGACGGCTTCCGCTGCGGGGTGACGGTGGCCACGGAGCCGGGCGCCCACGCGGTGGCGGCCGCGGCGGGCGCGCTCCGCGCCGCGACGCCCGCCGAGCGCGAGGAGGGCATCGCCTTCTGGGTGGAGACGAGCGCCGGCGACCGCCTCGGCTACGGCCCGCTCGCCGGATACGCCGAGGGGATCCTGGAGGGCGCCGCGGTCGCCGCGGGCCAGCCGCTCGGCGTCAGCGCCGGCTCGCTGCGCGTGGCGTGGGAGCGCGGCGGCGCCCGCCTCGACCCCTTCCCGATCCTCGAGGCCACCCGCCCGCCGTCGCGATGACCGCGGCGGCGGAGCCGCCCCCGCCGCAGCTCGCCGAATTCGTCGCGCTCTACCGCGCCGGGCGCTTCTTCGACGCCCACGAGGTCCTCGAGGAGGTCTGGCGCCGCTCGGAGGAGCCGCCGATGAGGTTCCTCCAGGGGCTGATCCAGTGGGCCGTCGCCTTCGAGCACCACCGCCGCGGCAACGCCCACGGCGCCCGGGTGCTGCTCGACCGGGCGTGGAGCCGCCTGAAGGACTCCCCCGACGGCTACATGGGCCTCGACCTCTCGGCCTGGCGGGCAGCGCGGCCGGCGCTGGCCGACGCCTTCGCCCGCTGGGAGCTCGGCGGCCCGCGGCCCGAGGTCGAGGCGCCGCCGATCGCGGGCGCGGGGGTAGGCTGGGGCGCGACGCCCCCCGGCCGGCGGGGCCGCCGTGAACGCCCTGCTGGCGGAGGCGGTTGAGGCACACGCGCGCGAGGAGGCCGGCGACCACTTCGGCAAGCTCGTCCTCTGGGTCGCCGAGCGACGTGGCGCTCCGCCTGCTCGCCGCCGCCCGGCGCGAGATCGGGCGGCGCGCCGACGCGGGCCGGGACGACCCCGCCCTCGAGATCGACGCCCTCGCCGCGGCGCTGGAGGACGACCCCGCCGATCGCGCGGCGCTGGCCGCGGCCGAGACCGCACGACGCCGGGAGGACCTCGTCGAGGCCGACCCCCCGACCAGCGCCCGCGCCCTGCGCGCGCGCCGCGCCGCCGAGGCCCACCGAGCCGCCGGCCAGCTGGTGCTGGCCGGCGAGCTGGTGCCCGACGGCCCCGGCCGAGTCCGCCTGCCCGGCTTCGGCCGCAGCACCTGGCGCTCGATCGCCCTGCTGCGCGCGGGCGCTGCAGGGCCGGAGCGCCTGCTGGCCGAGGCCGTCGCGGCAGAGCCCGGCGCCGACCTCGGGGACGCCGCCCCGGCGTTCCTGCGCGGCCTGCGCGCCGACCGCAGGCTGATCGAGCCGGCCCGCCGCCTGCACGCCCTGGAGGCGGTCCGCCAGGACGCCCGCGCCGCCCTGCTGTCGGCCCAGGCGGCCCTGGCCGCCGCGGTCGACGCCGAGCACCAGGACAGCGCGAGCCTGCTCCGCGACGACTGCGCGACGCTCGACGCCCGCATCGCCGAGCTCGACGAGGCGGCCGGGGCCGCCTGGGAGGCGGGGCTGCGTCAGGCCGGCGCCGGACGCCCCTGACCGGCGACCGAGGCGGAGGTGGGCGGTAGCATCGCCCGCCGTGGACATGGACCTGCTCATCGCGCTGGCGGAGGCGGCGGGGCCGCCGGGGCGCGAGGAGCGGGTGCGCGCGATCGTCGAGCCCGAGCTCGCGGCCCTCTGCGACCGGGTGGAGCGCGATCCCCTCGGCGGCCTGATCGGCGTGCGCGGCGAGGGCGAGCGGCGCCTGATGCTCGCCGCCCACATGGACGAGATCGGCCTGATGGTCACCCACGTCGATGACCGCGGCTTCCTGCGCGTCATCCCGCTCGGCGGCTGGGACCCCCGCACGCTGCTGAGCCAGCGCGTCCTGGTCCACGGGCGGGAGGACCTCGAGGGCGTCGTGGGCTCCACCCCGGTCCACCTGCTCGACAAGGAGGCCCGCCGCAAGGTCCCGGAGGTGGGCGACCTCTCCGTCGACCTCGGCCTGCCGGCCGAGCGCGTCCGCGAGCTGGTGCGCGCCGGCGACGTCGTCACGCGCGTTCGCGAGGTCCGCCCCCTCGGCGACCTCGTCACCGCCAAGAGCCTCGATGACCGCGTCGGCATCCTCGTGATGATCGAGTCACTGCGGGCGGCCGGCCCCTCCCCGGCCCAGGTGATCGCCGCGGCCACGGTCCAGGAGGAGGTCGGCCTGCGCGGCTCCCGTGTCGCCGCCGCCCGCGTGCGCCCGCACGTCGCGCTCGCCATCGACACCTGCCCGGCCAACGACGGGCCGGGGGCGCCGTCGAACGGCCCGAGCACCCGCCTCGGC
>DATAGF010000114.1:0-2104 GCA_036257075.1 Miltoncostaeaceae bacterium | reverse complement strand
GCCCCGACGACCAGCTCGCGGTCGCGCGGCGTCAGGTAGACGGACGGCGTGCGGACGGTCCGCTCGAGCGGGAGGGGCGCCCCGTCGACCGGCCGGAGGCGCAGGATCTGGCCCTTGACGGGCCGCACCGGGACGCGGCCGGTGAGCGCGCCCGCGTCCCACCCGGCCGCCAGGACGACCCGCGAGGCGCGCGCCTCGCGGCCGTCGTCGAGGAGGGCGCCCGGCGCGGCGGCCGCCGACCAGCGCCACCGCCCGCGCCCGGACGACCGCGGCGCCCGCCGACGCGCAGGCGGCGCGCAGGGCGGCGAGCAGCGCCCGCGGCTCGGCCTGGTGCTCCTCGGGGAGGTCGGCGCCGCCTGCGACGTCGGGCCCGAGCCCCGGCTCGATCGCCCGCAGCGCCGAGGCGGGGAGCCACTCCGTCGGGCGCCCCCGGCGCCCGATCGTCTCGAGGCGCCGGCGCAGGATGGCCACGTGCTCCGGCCGCGACGCCGCGAGCACCGCGCCGCTGCGGCGGTAGCCCGGGTCGCGGCCGGCGGCGTCGGCGAGGCCCGCGGCCATCGAGGGCCACGCCTCGGCGGCCCGTGCCAGCAGCGCGTCGAGGGCCTCGTCGTCGTCGGACGCCTCCGACAAGTGGCCGAGCATGCCGGCCGCGACGGCCGCGGCGGGCGGGCGGCCGTCGTCGAGCACCGTCACCCGGGCGCCGCGCCGCGCCGCGAGCCAGGCGGTGGCCAGGCCCCATGGGCCCGCCCCGATGACGAGCAGGTCGCTCACGACGGCTCCTCGGGCACGAAGCGGTCGGTGACCGCCTGGGCCGCATCGACCGGCTTGTCGAGCAGGCCGTTCTCGTGCATCCATGCGGCGAAGGCCTCCCACTCCTCGGGATGGACCGTGAGCGTGGGCTCGTCGGGGGGCGAGATCAGGTCGGCGGTGAGGTCGAGCTGGTCCTTGACGACCTCCGGGTCGAGGTCGCCGTTGGCGGCCACCAGGTCCTCCACCGCCCCGGCCTGGTCGGTCGCGGCCCAGTCCTGGCCGGCGCGCAGGCCGCGCATGAAGGCCCGGACCAGGTCGGGTCGGTCGCGGACGATCTCGTCGCTCGTCACGACCACCAGCTCGTCGTAGTCGGGGACGCCGTTCTCCTCGAGCCGGAACGCCCGCGCCGGGACGCCCTGGCGCTCGAGCTCGACGAGCTCGATGTTCCAGTAGGCGCCGATGACCGCGTCCACCTTGCCGGCCGCCAGCGCGGGGCTCAGGGTGAAGCCCACGTTCTTCGTCTCGACGCGGCCGGGGTCGCCGCCGTCGGCCCGGACGACCGCGTCGAGCAGCGGGCGGTCGGACGGGACGCCGGCGATGCCGACCGTCTTGCCCTCGAGGTCACGCGGCCGCTCGATGCCGCGGTCGGTGCGCGCGATCACGCTGTTCAGCGGGTGGGTGATCAGCGCGCCCACGGCCACCACGGGCACGCCGGCGGCGCGGGCGAGCAGGACCTCCGGCTCGTACGAGATCGCGAACTCGGCCCGGCCCGTCCCGACCTGCTTGAGCGAGGCGCTGGGGTCGCTCGGCACGACCGCCCTGACGTCCAGGCCCTCCTCGCCGAAGTAGCCCTCGTCGATCGCGCCGTAGACGCCGGCGTGGTCGGCGTTGGGGAACCAGTCGAGGATGAGGTCCGCGCGCTGGGCGCCCTCCGCCGACGAGGACGAGTCGTCGCCGCAGCCCGCGGCGATCAGCGCCAGGGCGGCGGCCGCGGCGGCGATGGCCGCGAGGATGCGCGCGCGGGTCACCGCGGCCTCCACGCGGGCCGGACGGCGTGGTGACGATGGGGGAGGGCGATGCGCTCGGCCAGGGCGACGGCGCCGAAGAAGGCCAGGCCGATCACGGCCAGGAGCGCGATCGCCGCGAAGCTGCGGTCAGTGCGGAACTCCGCGGTGGAGAACTCCGACAGATAGCCGAGGCCGCGGTCGGCGCCGACGTACTCGGCGACCACGGCGCCGGTGACGGCGAACACCGCGGCCATCTTGAGGCCCGAGAAGAGCGACGGCAGCGACGCCGGCACCCTCACGCGCCAGAAGGCCCACGCCCGGCTGGCCCCGAGCGTGCGGGCCGCCCG
>DATAGF010000101.1:0-1667 GCA_036257075.1 Miltoncostaeaceae bacterium | reverse complement strand
ATCCACTGCTGCCACCGGGGGCCCGGGACGGTGCGCGAGCCATCCCGGGCCCCTTTGCGTTGCCCCGGCCCCCATCGTCTAGCGGCCCAGGACACCGCCCTTTCAAGGCGGCGGCACGGGTTCGAATCCCGTTGGGGGCATTCCGCTCGGAGACCGTCGGCGCGCCGGGCGGGGCCGACGATCCCTCGCCGACGACGAAGTACTCGGGACGCGCGGGCGGCTTCATGGCTCCCCCTTCGGCCGGCCACGGAACGCCGAGCGGACGTCCGCCGCGGCGACGCAATCAACACCGTGCGTTTCAGGCGCCTCTCGCGCGGGAAGCCGTCGGTCCATGACCATCCGAGCCACGGACGTCGGCATGCATGCCCGGCGCGCGGTGCGCCGCCAGTGGCTCGAGCCGGCCGCGCGCGCCGGGCTCCTGGCCAAGGCGGCCCTCTACGGCATCATCGGCGCCGTGGCGCTGGCCGTTGCGGTCGGCGCCGGCGGCCAGACCACCGACCAGAAGGGCGCGCTCGCGACCCTGGCGGACGAGCCCGCGGGCAGCGTCCTGATCGCCCTGCTCGCCGCCGGGCTGCTCGGCTACGCGCTCTGGCGGCTCGTCCAGGCGATCTTCGACACCGGCGGCGAGGGCGACGATGCGACCGGCGTCGTCAAGCGCGTGGGCTACGGCGCGACCGCGGCGATCCACCTCGCCCTGTTCGCGTTCGCCATCCGCCTGCTGGCCGGCTCCGCCGGCTCGAGCTCGGGCTCGGGGTCGGGCTCGAGCCAGGCGCAGCAGACGACCGCCGGCGTCCTCGGGTGGCCGGGTGGCCGAGCGATCGTGATCATCGCCGCGCTCGTCATCATCGGCGTCGGCGCCTACAACGCCTACCGCGGGGTCACGAAGGCCTTCATGGACGAGCTGAGGGTCGACGGAAGCGCGCGCCGGCTGGTCGAGCCCCTGGGCGTCGTCGGCCACGTCGCCCGCGGCGTCGTGTTCGCACTGGTCGGCGTCTTCCTCATGAAGGCCGCGGTCGAGTATGACCCCAGCGAGGCCGAGGGCCTCGACGGAGCGCTCGCCCGCCTCGCCGACCAGCCCTACGGGCAGGTCCTGCTCGGCCTGGCGGCGGCCGGCCTCCTGGCCTACGCGGCCTATTGCGTGGCTGACGCCCGCTACCACGATCCCGCGCAGGTCTAAGCCGTCGCCTGCACGGGACCGGATCGTCCGGGGCGTGATGGAGCGGACGGGCGTCCTCTCGCGCTTCGAGGGGGTCCCGGCGGGCTCACGAAGGTGAGTGCGACCAGGGGCAGCGAGGTCAGCGCTGCTCCGGCCCCCTTACGCAGACGACGATCGCCGATGGCTCGACGTCGACCCGGAGCGACTTGACCTTCGTCCGGTCGCCGCCATCGACCTCGTAGAGGACCTTCCGGTCCATCTTGATGCGCACCGAGGCCGCCTTCGTCGTCCGGGCGGAGGCCGCGTCGTCGGCCGAGGCCACGGCGACCCGCGCCACCGTCCTGACCGTCTCCAGGACGCCGGTCGCGGTCAGCACGCCGACCTCCAGCAGCCCGTCGTCGGCCCGCGACCCCTCGAACAGCTCGACGCCCCCGAAGAGCTTGCCGACGTTCGCCACAAGTACGCAGGTGGCCGTGCCCTTGAACCACCTCGTGCCCTCGATCGTGATCGT
>DATAGF010000095.1:0-7005 GCA_036257075.1 Miltoncostaeaceae bacterium | reverse complement strand
GCTCAGCCCGTTTCCTAAACCTGGTGTCGCAGGTTCGACTCCTGCCGGGGGCATCGGCGCCATCGGCGCACAAGCGGCTCCGCGGGGCTGACCCGCAGCCGAGGCTGACATAGCTCGGCCACGATGGAGGCCCAGAGCGATCCCCCTCCACGTTGGCCCAGAGCATCCACGGCCGCGGCCTGGCGCAGGAAGCCCTCGCCAGGCTCGTCTCCTCCGAGCAGGGAGGGGCGCTGGCGCTGGTCGGCGACGCCGGCATCGGCAAGTCGCGGCTGGCCGCCTGGGCCGGCGAGCGCGGGCACAAGGCCCGCCGGGTCGTGGTCAGGGGCGGCCCGCAGACGTCGTCGACGCTGGCGCCCACAATCAGCTCGGCGCCCTCCCCGACCGTCTCCTGCACCAGCACCTGCTCGGCGCGCTCGCCCGGACGCGCTCGGGCCAGACCCCGATTGATCGCTCGGAAAGCGCTCGCCGACACCCTCGCTGACGCGCTGCGCCTCGTCGGCTGACCCGGGCGGGCCCGGCGCGAGGACGCGCCCGTGCGGAAGACCCGCAACCGGCTGCGGATCCTCACGCTTGGCGCGGCGCGCCGTGGGCGGGAGGCTGGGGCAGGAGGGGCGGTCCGTGCCCCGGTCAGGAGGTCCCGGCGGTGAAGATCAGGGAAGTCATGAGCTCGAGGCCGATCATGGTCAGCAACCACGAGCCGGCAGAGGGCCTCGGCCGCCTCATGAAGGCCGGCCACGTCCACCACCTGCCGGTGGTCGAGGGCGGCCGGCTGATCGGGGTCTGGAAGGCCACCGAGACCGGTCCGCTGGTCCTGCTCGGCCCCGACAAGGTGCACGAGACGCGCCCCGACACGGACGCGGCCGAGGCGATCGAGGCGCTGCTGTCCGAGGCGGAGGTCGTCTTCGTCTGGGACTCCGGCGTGCCCGCCGGGATCCTGACCCGCTCCGACGTGCTCGCCATGGTGCGATCGGCGCTCGGCCGCGGCATCGGCCGGCGCCACCCGCGGCCCGTCGTCGTGCGCCTGGCCGGTCCCGCCGGCTCCGGCAAGACGACCCTGCTGGTGCGGACGCTGCCGCTGCTCGGCCGCATCGACACCGTCGTCGTCCAGGCCAACGCCGTCGCCGCCGGCGAGGGGGGATCGCTGGCGGGCGCGCGCGCGGTCGACCGGCCCGACGTCCACTGGCGCGCGGGCCTGAAGCGCGCCACCGAGCAGCTCTCGGATGCCCAGCTGATCCTCGTCGAGGACCGCGACGGGCCGGTCGACCTCGCGCGGGGGATCGGCGAGGACGCCCAGGTGGCGGTCGTCCCGCTGGCGGACGTCGACGACCTCAGCGACGAGGCGCTCGACGACGCCCAGGCGCTCGTGGTGACGCGCGTCGACGAGGTGACCGACGACCACGCCGTGCGCCTCGACGCGGTGCGGGAGCGGTTCCCGCACGTTCCCGTCTTCGCGGTCGCGGCGGGCCACGACGACCGAGGGCTGGATGCCTGGGCGCGCTGGGTGGAGGCCCAGTGCCTGAGCCGCCGCCGGTGACCACGCGGTGTCGGCTCAGCTCTCGACGGCGCTCGGGCTCGGCATCCGGGAGCTCGCGCACGCCCTGGTCTTGGTGATGTCGGGCGCCGCGACGGTCGCCTTGGCCTCCGTCGGGGCGGCGCGTGGCCGCTGGCGGTTCCTGCGCCGCCGCCTGGGCACGGTCTCGGCGGGCCCCTGGGCGCCGGCCGAGGCCGGCGTGCGCGTGCTGCTCGAGGGAGGGCCGACGCGGTTCCGGGCGGGGCGGCTGACCATCGTCGTCGAGGACGGGGGCGCCCTCGCGATCGGCCGCCCCGGCCGCCACCGCGCATCCGCCGGGACGCTCGTGGTTGGCCCGGGCTGCACGCTGCGGGTCGCCGCCGCCGAGGTCGGCCATCCGGAGGAGTCGCCTGTCGAGGCCCGGGGCCTCTGGCTCTGCGCCGGATCGCCGGGGCGCCGCCGCTGAGAGGGACGGAGCACGACGATGATGCATGGGTGGGACACCGGCATGGGGGCGCTGGGCTGGACCCTCATGGTCATCCTCTGGCTCGCCCTGATCGTCCTGATCGGCCTCGCGATCGCCCGGCTCCTCCCCGCGGCCGCGCGGTCGAACCGGGACGAGCCGTCGCTCGACCGGAATGGCGCACGGCGACTCCTCGATGAGCGCCTCGCCCGGGGCGAGATCGACGTCGATGCCTACGAGCGGCTGCGGGACGCCCTCGACGGGGGTGGGCGCGGCGACCCGTGATCGCGGGCTCCTCGAGCGCCCCGACGGTCGTGAACGAGGATGCCGCGCAGCGCCCCGGACCCGGTGCGCACCGACGGCGTCGGTCAGGACGCCGGCTGGGGACCCTCGATGTCGCGGGCCAGGGCGAGGGCCTCGTGCGCGCTCCTGCCGCTGAGCGCGGCCATCCAGCACGCGACCGGAGCCGCGGGTCCGCTCCGAGGCGTGCGCCGCGGCTGCGGCCAGGGCGAGGATCGTCTCCACCTCGTCGTCTCCGGGCGGCGCCATCCCCAACGCCGATGCGTACGCGGCGATCCACTCGCGGTCGGTCATTCTGGTCCTCCGGGTCGCGCGCGCCGGCGCCGCCTCAGACGCGGTCGTCGTCGCCCTCGTCGTCCTCGTCGGGGTGGCGGGCGAGATTGGCCTGGGCGGCCTCGATGATCCCGTGGGCGTCCTCGAGGTTCCCGGCGCCGTAGAGCAGGCGCGTCAGGCTGCGCGCGTCGCGGGCGGCGAGGTGGTCGACCGAGCCGTCCTCCACCCAGAAGGGGGCGGCGTCGGGGTCCTGGCGCAGCAGCTCGACCGCCTGGTGGCCGCAGTCCAGGGTGTAGGTGGCGATGGCGTAGCGGCTGGGCCCGGTGCCGGCCTCCGGCTCCCAGGGCACCAGCGGAGCCGACCGCAGGCCGCCGGGCTCGACCACCTCCGAGGCGAGCTCCACCTCGCGCCAGGCGAGGTCGACCGGCACGCGCAGGTCGAAGAGGAGGCTCTCGGCGTCCTCCACCCGGTCGGCGGCGCTCGCCAGCACGGCCGCGACCCAGTGGGCCTCGGCGAACGAGAGGCCGGTGAAGAGGTCGGCCTCGTCGAGCAGCGGCGAGAGCTGGGCGTCGGGGCGGGTGCTGATGCCCACCGCGTACTCCTCGGGGCCGTACGCGCCCGCCTCGACCTTGGCGAGCACGCGGACGGCCGCCGACGGGTCGCCGACCAGGGGCCGGCGCCAGACCTCCAGGATCTCGAAGCGGTCATCGACCACCCCGCCCTCCATCACTCGTACACCCCCTCCACGTAGTCGGAGAGGATCTGCGCCGCGCCCCGGACCGTCGCCATGGCCAGGCGGTAGTCCATGCGCGTGGGGCCGAAGAGCGAGACGGTCCCGAGGTTGCGCCGCGGCACGCCGTAGTTGGCGGCGACCATGCTGAGGCCGGTCAGGCTGCTGTCGGGGAGCTCGGCGCCGATCCGCAGGTAGACCTCGTTGCGGCTCAGGGCGCCGCGCAGGAAGGCCAGGAGCTGGTAGCGCTCCTCCAGCGTCTCCATCAGGGCGTCGATCGCCATCAGGTCGAGGTGGCGCTGCTCGGAGAGGAAGCGGGCCTGGCCGCCGATGAAGATGCCGCCGACCGCCTCCTCCTCGAGCTCGACCACGGCCGGGGCGATCGCGTCGAGGAACTCCTGCTCGCGCGGGCCGAGCGAGGGGTCCGCGATGCGCGAGCCGATCATGCGCGCGCCCAGCGCCTGCCCGGTGAGCTGCTCGTTGAGGAAGGCGCTGGCCCACTCGCAGAGGCCTGGGTCGACCGGGCCGTCGAAGGCGAAGACGCGCTTGGTGACGGCCCCGGTGGACGTGATCACGACGACCATCACCAGCTGCGGCTGCAGCAGGAGGACCTCGACGTGGCGGACGGTCGACGACTCCGGCGGCGGCGCGGTCACGATGCCGAGCAGGTTGGTGACCTGGGCGACGACGTCGGCCAGGCGGCCGAGGGCGGCGTCGATCTCGCGGCGCATCACCGTGGCGTCGAGGGCGGCCTCGAGCATGGCCGGCGGCTGCTCGGGCGGGTCGCGCACCAGCAGCGTGTCGACGTAGTAGCGGTAGCCGTGGTCGGTCGGCAGGCGGCCGGCCGAGGTGTGGGGGTGGTCGAGGAAGCCGAGCTCCTCCAGGCGCGCCAGCTCGTAGCGGACGGTCGAGGAGGCGAAGTCGATCCCCTCGCGGCCGGCGATGTTCTTGCTGCCCACCGGCGCTCCCGTCGCGATGTGCTCCTCGACGACCGTGCGCAGGATGAGCTCCTGGCGCGGCTTGAGCGTGCGGCTGTCGTCGTCGGCGGTCACGCGTACTCCATGAGCTCGTGCAGGATCGCGTTCTGGACGAAGCGGCCCTCCCGGGTGAGGGCGACCCCGTCGCCGTCGGCCTCGAGGAGCCCGGCCGCGCTCAGCCGCCCGAGCGCCTCGGGCCGGTCGGGCGGCCCCGCCCAGGCGAGGTCGAGGCCGTCGACGAGCCGCAGGCCGAGCATCCAGCGCTCGCGGCGCAGGTCGTCCTCGTCGAGCGGCTCGACCGTGCGGGGCGGCTCGCGCCCGGCGGCCAGCGCGGCGACGTAGGCCGCCAGCCCGGGCCGGTTGCGCCAGCGCCGCCCGCCGGCGGTGCTGACGGCGCCGATCCCGATCCCGAGGTAGTCGGCGGCGCTCCAGTAGGCGAGGCTGTGGCGGCACTCGCGGCCGGGCCGGGCGAAGTTGGCCGTCTCGTACCAGCGGTAGCCGGCCGCCTCGAGCCCGGAGACGATGCGCCGGTAGGCGTCGGCGCCCTCGTCCTCGTCGAGGGCCGGCAGCCCGCGGCGGGCGAGCGCGGAGCCCGGCTTGAGCTCCAGCTCGTACCAGGAGACGTGGTCCGGCGCGAGCGCCAGCGCCTCGGCGAGGTCGGCCTGGAGGTCGGCGGCCGTCTGGCCGGGGATGCCGAAGATGAGGTCGATCG
Source organism: Miltoncostaeaceae bacterium (assembly GCA_036257075.1). Lineage (GTDB taxonomy): Bacteria > Actinomycetota > Thermoleophilia > Miltoncostaeales > Miltoncostaeaceae > DATAGF01. The sequence goes on along the minus strand of DATAGF010000095.1, from coordinate 2,040 downwards.
AGACGTCCTCGAACCCCGCCGCGCGGGCGCAGCCGACGAGGTCGCGGGCCTGGTCGGGCGTCGCGGCGCGGTCGAGGGCCGCCAGCAGATGCGGCTGGAACGACTGCACCCCCACCGACAGGCGTGTCACCCCCGCGTCGCGCAGCTCGGCGAGGGCCCGCCGGTCGACCGTCTCGGGGTTCGCCTCGATGCTCACCTCGGCGCCGGGGGCCAGGCGCGGCCTGATCGCCTCGAGCAGGCGGCGCAGGCGCCGCGGGCGCATGAGGGTCGGCGTGCCGCCGCCCAGGTAGACGGTGTCGAGGGCGCCGAGGCGCCCCGCCTCGCGCTCCAGCTCGGCCAGGATCGCGCCGGCGTAGGCGTCGCGCATGCCGAGGGACCCCGTCTCGACCACGAACGCGCAGTAGCCGCAGCGCGAGGCGCAGAACGGCAGATGGACGTAGAGGTGGCGCACCCCGCCGAGCGCCGGCCGCCGCGTGAGCGGCCGAGCGCGAGAAGGGGCTGATGGGACGCCGCCATCGGCGACGAGGGCCGGCCCCCGCAAGAGGGGCCGGGACCGAGGAGCCGTCATCGTCCGCTCCCGCCGTTCCGCCCGTCGTCGCCGATGCGCAGCACCGACAGGAAGGCCTCCTGGGGGACCTCGACGGATCCCACCTGCTTCATGCGCTTCTTGCCCTCCTTCTGGCGCTCCAAGAGCTTGCGCTTGCGGCTGATGTCGCCCCCGTAGCATTTGGCCAGCACGTCCTTGCGCTTGGCCTTGACCGTCTCCCGGGCCAGGATCTTGCCCCCGATGGCGGCCTGCACGGGCACGTCGAAGAGCTGGCGCGGGATCGTCTTGTGCAGCCGCTCCACCAGGCCCTTGCCTCGGGTGTAGGCCTGGTCGCGGTGGACGATCATCGACAGCGCGTCCACCGTGTCGCCGGCGAGCAGCACGTCCAGCTTGACGAGCGGGCTCTCGCGGTAGCCGATGATCTCGTAGTCGAGCGAGGCGTAGCCGCGGGTGCGCGACTTCAGCTGGTCGTAGAAGTCGAGCACGATCTCGGCGAGCGGCAGGTCGTAGACGATCTGCTGGCGCTGCTCGATCGGCTCCATGGTCACGAAGACCCCGCGCCGGTCCTGGCAGAGCCCCATCACGGCCCCCACCCCCTCCTGGGGCACCAGGATCGTGCACCGCACGTCGGGCTCCTCGATGAGGGTGATGCTGCTGGGCGGCGGCAGCTCGGCCGGCGAGCGCACCGCCCGGCGGACGCCGGCGGTGTCGGTGACCTGGTACTCGACGTTGGGCGTCGTGGCAAGAAGCTCCAGGTCGTACTCGCGCTCCAGCCGCTCGCGCACGATTTCCATGTGGAGCAGCCCGAGGAACCCGCAGCGGAAGCCGAACCCGAGGGCCTGCGAGGTCTCCGGCTCCCAGCGCAGCGAGGCGTCGTTCAGCGACAGCCGCTCGAGGGCGTCGCGCAGGTCGGGGTAGTCGTCGGCGTCCACCGGGAAGAGGCCGCAGAAGACCATCGGCTTGACCTCGCGGTAGCCGGGCAGCGGCTCTGCCGCGGGCTGCGAGGCGAGCGTCAGGGTGTCGCCCACGCGCAGGTCGCCGATGCTCTTGAGGCCGGTCACCAGGTAGCCGGTCTCCCCCGCCCCGAGCCGTCCGGTGGGCGTCATGGCGGGCGACATCACGCCGACCTCCTCCGCCTCGACCACGAGCCCGGTCTGCATCGCCCGCAGCCTGTCGCGCTGGGCGAAGGCGCCGTCGACCACCCGGACGAAGGCGACCACGCCGCGGTACTGGTCGTAGACCGAGTCGAAGATCAGGGCCCGCGCGGGCGCCTCCGGGTCGCCGGCCGGCGGCGGCACCCGCTCGACGATCGCCTCGAGCACCTCGTCGACCCCCTGGCCGGTCTTCGCGGAGATCCGCAGCACCCGGCCGGGGTCCTCGCCGACGAGGTCGGCGACCGCGCGGCCGTGCAGGTCGGGGTCCGCCGCCGGGAGGTCGATCTTGTTGAGCACCGGGATCAGCTCGAGGTCGCCCTCGATGGCCAGGTAGGCGTT
>DATAGF010000086.1:0-2604 GCA_036257075.1 Miltoncostaeaceae bacterium | reverse complement strand
ACTAGGGTTGCGGCCGCGCCGGGCCGGGACCGAGGGGGGAGATGAGGAGCACGCGAGGCGCCGTGGTGGGTCTGGTGGCCGTGGCGGCCGCCATCGCGCTGGTCGTCGGCACCGTCGCCTGCGGGGGCGGGGGCAGCGAGGAGGAGCCGGTCGGCGCGGTGGCGTCGGTGCAGGACGACCACCTGCCGATCGACCCGATCGACGCCCTCCCGGCCCGCCTCGACCTCATCGCGGACACCGGCGCCACCACCACCCGGTACGACGTCTTCTGGGCGCAGGTGGCCCCGAATCGGCCCGCCGACCCCCGCGACCCCGCGGACCCCGCCTACGACTGGTCGCGTGCCGATGCGGTGCTCACGGGCCTGGCGGAGCGGGACATCACGCCGATCGTCTCCGTCTACAACGCCCCGGCGTGGGCGACCGGCGGCCGCTACGAGCCGCCGGGCTACCAGATCAACACGGCCTCCCCCGACGCGGACGCCTTCGCCGACTTCATGGCCGCCTTCACCACCCGCTACGCGGGCGAGTACCTCGGCCCCGACGGGGACCCGCTGCCCGAGGTGCGGTTCGTCGAGATCTGGAACGAGCCCAACCTGCAGGGCTTCTTCCGGCCGCAGTTCGAGGAGGGCCGGCCGGTCTCGCTCGACCACTACGCCGACATGGTGAAGGCCGCCTACCCGGCGATGAAGGAGGCCAACGCCGACGTGCAGGTGATCGCGGGCGTCGGAGGCCCCCGGGGCAGCACCGGGGAGACGGGCATCGGCGCGATCGACTGGCTGCAGGGACTGAAGGAGCGCGAGATCCCGCTCGACGGCTACTCCCAGCACATCTACCCGTCGGCGGGCCCCGAGGTGCCGACCGACGCGCTGCCGAGCTGGAGCAGCATCGGCCGCTTCCTGGACGAGATCGACGGCTTCCAGCCCGGGCTGCCCTTCTACATCACCGAGGCCGGCTACACGACGGCGCCGACGCCCTACCGCGACACCGCCGTCACCGAGGAGCAGCAGGCCGAGTACCTCACGCAGATCTACACGCTGCCCCAGCTGCGCACAGAGCAGGTGAAGACGGTGGTCTGGTTCAACCTCGAGGACAACGCCAACTGGCCCGCGGGCCTCTACCGCGAGGGCCTCGAGAAGAAGCCGAGCTACCAGCGCTTCGTCGACGTGGTGGAGGGGCAGGGGGGCGCACGCCTGGGCTGACCGCCCGCGGCGCCCCGCCGGCCCGCTCGCCCTACGCCTTGGGCCCGACCGTGAAGGTCACGCGCTCCTCCTCGATCGTGGCGTCGAGCACGCCGTCCGCCAGCAGCGGCGCCGCCTCCGCCTCGAGGTAGACCGGGACCTCGACGTCCTCGACGACGCGGTCGAGCGGCTCCGGGGAGTCGACGAGGCTGAGCCGGAAGCCGACCTGGCCATCCGAGCCCGAGTCGGTGCTGATGCGCAGCCCGCCCTCGTCCCCGATGGGGGCGGTCGCGATGATCTCCCGGATGGCGCTCTCTGCGGTGGGTGTCACGGTGAGCACGACGTCCTCCGTGGTGGTCGCATCCGGCGCGTCGCGGTCCGCGCGCGCCCACACCACGTGGTATCAGCTCACCCCCCGCCGGCCGAGCCGGGCCGTCGGCTCACGGCCAGCAGCGCCGCCAGGCCGATGACCGCCGCGGCGGCCGACCCCCCGAGGATGCCGATCTTGGCCGCGTCGAGGTCGGAGGGGTCGGCGTAGGCCAGGCCCGCGATGAAGAGGGAGACCGTGAAGCCGATGCCGGCGAGCGCCCCGACGCCCACGACGTGGGGCCACCCGACCCCGGCCGGGAGGATGCTCATCCCGAGCCTGACCGCGAGGACCACCCCCAGCGTCAGGCCGATCGTCTTGCCGACCACCAGCCCGAGGGCCACGGCGAGCGCGATCGGCGTCTCGGTCGCGGCCTCCAGCGAGGCCGCGTCCAGCGGGATCCCTGCGTTGGCCAGGGCGAAGATCGGGAGCACGACGAAGCTGGACCACTCGTGCAGGCTGTGCTCCACGCGCCTCAGCGGGGAGATCGCCTCGCGCGACAGCCACGCCAGCCGCCGCCACGCGTCGGCGTCGGCGTCCGGGTCGTCGGGCTCGTCCGCGGTCTCCTCGGCGATCCTGATCGCCTCGGCGCTCACGGTCGCCGGCTCCTGGAAGGGGTGGGCCGGCGTCAGGAGGCCGATCGCCACCGCGGCGATCGTGGGGTGGACACCGGACTCGAGGGTGCAGAACCAGATGGCCAGGCCCAGCGCGATGTACGGCACCATGTGCCGCACGCCCATGCGCTGGAGGACGGCCATGGCGACGACGCCGCAGACCGCGGCCGCCAGCCAGCCGAAGGCCAGCGAGTCCGTGTAGTAGACGGCGATGACGATGATCGCCCCGATGTCGTCGATCACCGCCACGCCGAGCAGGAAGGCGATCAACCCGCTCGGCACGCGCCGGCCCAGCGCGGCTAGCGCGCCCAGGGCGAAGGCCACGTCGGTCGCCATCGGGATGCCCCACCCATCGCTGCCGTCGCCTCCGCCCATGACGGCGAGGAACACGAGGGCGGGGACGACCATGCCCCCCACCGCCGCGGCCACCGGGAGCAGGGCCGCC
>DATAGF010000084.1:0-2488 GCA_036257075.1 Miltoncostaeaceae bacterium | reverse complement strand
TGCCGCGCGCCCTCGCCGCCGCCGGCGTGGACCGCGTGCGGCTGATCGCCAGCGTCGAGGAGGCGATGGCCGCCGAGGGGTAATCGTGCGGGTCCACTAGTCTCCCCGCGACCGCAGCCCACGGCCGAAGGCGTCCCTGCTCGAGCTCAGCGATCTCGCCGTCGTTCTGGTGACGCTCGTCGCGGCGAGCGTGCTGGCGGGTCGGCTGAGGCTCTCGGCGATCCCCATCTTCATCGTCGCGGGGATCCTCTTGGGCCCCTCTCCGGGGTTCCCGACGATCATCGAGCCGTCGGAGGGCACGGACCTCCTCGCCCGCCTCGGGATCGTGCTGCTGCTCTTCTTCCTCGGGCTGGAGTTCTCCCTCGACCGGCTGACCGCGGCGCGCCGGATGGTGGTGATGGGCGGGCTCATCGATCTCGTCCTCAACGCCGGCCTCGGCCTGCTCGTCGGCATCGCCCTGGTCGGGCCCGGGCCCGAGGCGGTCCTGATGGCCGGCCTGATCTACATCTCGAGCAGCGGCATCGTGACGCGGGCGCTGTTCGACCTGCGCCGCCTGGGCGACGACGAGACCGACCTGGTGCTGGGCGTCCTCGTGTTCGAGGACCTCGCGATCGCGGTGTTCCTCGGCGTCGCCGCCGCGCTGGCGAGCGGCGAGTCGGTCAGCGGTGCCGAGATCGCGGCCACGGCGGGGATTGCGCTGGCGTTCGTGGTGGCCTTCCTCCTCGTCGGGCGCTGGGCTCACCACGCCATCGACAGGATCGGGCCGCGCCTGGACCGCGAGCAGCTGCTGTTGGGGGCGCTCGCGATCGCCCTGGGCGGGGCGGCCCTCGGCGAGGCGGCCGGCCTGTCGGAGGCCGTCGGGGCGCTGCTGGCGGGCATCCTCCTGTCCGGCAGCGAGGTGCGGAACCAGATCGAGCAGCAGCTCCTCGGGCTGCGCGACTTCGCGGCGGCGATCTTCTTCTTCGCATTCGGCCTCGAGATCGATCTGGGCGAGGCGCCGGACGCGGCCGAGTGGCTGCTCCTGGCGGTGCCGGTCGCGGTGGCGGGAAAGCTCGCCGGGGGCTACCTTGCGGGAAGGTCGACCGGGTTCACCTCGCGCGAGAGCGTGAACGTGGGGGCGGCGCTTGTCGCGCGGGGTGAGTTCACGATCATCCTCGCCACCGTGGCCGCCGGGGGCGTCGCGCTCGACCCCGCGTTCCGCGAGCTGGTGGGCCCCTTCGCGGGCCTGTTCGTCCTGGCGACCGCGGCCGCGGGGGTGGTATTCATGAGAGAGTCGCGGCGCATCGGGAGGCTGGCGTTCCCGACCCGCTCGCCGAGCCGACAGTGAGGAGATGACCCCGATGCTCGAGGTCCGCGAGACCCGGCTTCCCGGCGTGGGCACGAAGTTCACGCTGCGCACCCATCGCGGCGAGAAGCTGTCGTCCGTTGTCCACCTCGACGGGATGCGCGAGATCTACCACTACACCGACGACGACGAGCCGCACGTCATCACCCTCAACGACGAGGAGGCTCGTCAGCTCGGCGCGATCCTCGGCGGCGTCGTCTACCGGCCGCAGCTGGTGAAGGACCTGGAGGTCGCCCTCAAGGACCTGGTGATGGAGTGGATCGAGCTCCCGGCCGACAGCCCCCTCGTCGGCCTGACCGTCGCGACCTGCCGCATCCGGTCCACCACCGGCGCGACGATTGTCGCCATCCTGCGCGAGTCTGGCTCGCTCGCGACCCCCCACCCGGACGAGGTGCTCCGCGCCGACGACACGCTGGTCGTGATCGGCCGGCCCGAGAGCTTCGACGAGATCAACCGCCTCGTGCGGGAGGGCCCCTCCGCCTGAGGGGCGCGGCCGGATGAGATTCGGGGGCCGCCGGGGCCCGGGCTCGCTCCGCCGGGTGCTGGCAGGCCTCGTCGCGGGCCTCGCCGTGGTGCTCGGCGTCCTGATCGCCGTGGCGATCATCGGCATCCTCAGCACCTCCAGCGACTACCGCGACGGCGGCGAGCGGGCCCGCGCCCGCCAGCAGATCGCCAACCAGCTCCTGACCGACCTGCTGAGCGCCCAGAGCGCCAACCGCGCCTACATCCTCCTGCCGAGCGGCGACAACCTCAGCGAGTACCAGGCGGCCCGCGACCGCTACCCGGGCGAGATGGCCGAGCTGCGGGAGCGCATCAGCGGCGAGCCCGACCTCGAGGCCTCGGCCGACGCCGTCGACCGCACCGCGCAGCTCTGGTTCTCCGAGGCCGTCGAGCTGATCCGGCTCCGCCGCCAGGGGCGCGAGGAGGAGGCCATCCAGCGCATCAACCAGGGCCTCAGCGAGGGCCGCTTCACCGCCTTCCAGGCCGAGCACAACCAGCTGTTGGAGCAGATCGAGCAGGCCAGGGTCGACGCCCTGGCGGGGAACGACCGTCGCGGCCTCCTGACGTTCGCCGCCATCTGCGCCGCGGCCCTCCTGACCCTCATCGTCGTCGTGGTGGTGAGCCGCCAGCTCTGGCGCCGCG
>DATAGF010000078.1:0-1739 GCA_036257075.1 Miltoncostaeaceae bacterium | reverse complement strand
GCAGTCGGCGCAGCGCCACAGCGGCAGCGGCGTCCCCCAGTAGCGGTCGCGCGAGATCGCCCAGTCGACGTTGCCCTCCAGCCAGCGCCCGAAGCGCCCGTCGCGGACGCGCTCGGGGTGCCAGCCGATGGAGCGGTTGAGCTCGAGCATCCGGTCCACAACCGCGGTCGTGCGGATGTACCAGGAGGGCTTGGCGTAGTAGAGGAGCGGCGTGCCGCAGCGCCAGCAGTGCGGGTACTGGTGGCGGTAGGTCTCGGCCCGCAGCAGGAGGCCGCGCTCGCGGAGGTCGGCGATCAGGTCGGGGTCGGCCTCCTTCACCGCGCGCCCGGCCCAGGGGCCCACGGCCTCGGTGAAGCGCCCGTCCGGCCCGACCGGGTTGGGCACGGGGAAGCCGTGCCGCCGGGCGACCTCCATGTCGTCCTCGCCGAAGGCCGGCGCGATGTGGACGATGCCCGTGCCGTCCTCGGTCGTCACGAAGTCCGCCGCGACCACCACGTGCGGGCCGTCGACGTCGGGGAAGGGCGGCCGGTAGCGCCGGCCCACCAGCTCCTCGACCGGCACCCGCCGGACGACGCGAGCGCCCTCGCCGAGCACCCGCTCGACGAGGGCCTCGGCGAGGATCAGCGTCTCGCCGTCGCGCTCGACCGCCGCGTAGGCGACGTCCGCGTTGACCGCCACCGCCTGGTTGGCGGGCAGCGTCCAGGGGGTGGTGGTCCAGACCAGGAGCGACGTCCCCGGCTCCTCGACGAGGGGGAAGCGCACGTAGATCGAGGGGTCGTCGACCTCCTCGTAGCCGAGCGCCACCTCGTGGCTCGACAGCGCCGTGCCGCAGCGCGGGCAGTAGGGCACGACCTTGTCGCTCTGGTAGAGGAGGTCGCGCCGGTACAGCTCGGCCAGGCTCCACCAGACGCTCTCGATGTAGTCGGCGTCCATCGTCCGGTAGGCGCGCTCGGTGTCGATCCAGAAGCCGATCCGCTCGGTCAGGCGCTCCCACTCGTCCACGTAGGCCAGCACCGACTCGCGGCAGAGCGCGTTGAACTCGGCGATCCCGTACGCCTCGATCTGGGGCTTGCCGGAGATGCCGATGCGCTTCTCGACCTCGATCTCCACCGGGAGGCCGTGGCAGTCCCAGCCGCCGCGCCGGTCGGCGAACCGCCCCCGCATCGTCTGGAAGCGGGGGAAGATGTCCTTGAAGACGCGCGACAGCACGTGGTGGGCGTATGGAGGGCCGTTCGCCGTCGGAGGCCCCTCGTAGAAGACGAAGGGGGGCGCGCCGCGCCGCAGGTCGAGGCTGCGCCGGAACACGTCGCGCTCGCGCCAGAAGGCGAGCACGCGCTCCTCCATCGCGACCCAGTCGGACGCCGCGGGGACCTCCCGCCAGGGCGACGACCGCTCGCCCTCGGCCGCGCTCGCGGCGGCGGGGGCTCGCTCCTCCGAGCTCATGCCGCCAGGGTCGTGCGGGCCTCGAGCGCCCGGCGCACCTCGTGGAAGTCCTCGAAAGGGAGGAACGGCACGCCGTCGGCCGTCAGGTCGCGGGCGAGGTGCGCGCGGGCGAAGACCACCTCGGCCATCCGCGCCACGCAGCGGTCGGAGACGCCGTCGCCGACCAGCACCAGCACCTCGCCGTGGAGGCGGGTGCGGACGTCGTGGCGCTTGCAGCGCCGCCCGCAGATGGCGCAGCGCTCGCCCCGGTCGGCCCAGACCAGCCGGGAGCCCTCGGGCGTGAACTCGGCCTCGTG
>DATAGF010000077.1:0-15116 GCA_036257075.1 Miltoncostaeaceae bacterium | reverse complement strand
CGAGGCGGTCTCGGGGGACGGCGGGGCGTCCGCCGCGGCCGCGGGCACGGGCTGCGGCGGGGCGTCCGCCGCGGCCGCCGGCACGGGCTGCGGCGCGTCGGCGGCGGGCGCGCCCACGGGCTCGGGCGCGGCCGGCTCGGCAGCCGGCGCGAGCGCCGGCTCGGCCGGGGCGAACTCGGGGCCGGGGGACGGCGCCGGCGAGGGCGCCTCGGCGGCCGGCGCCTGCGGGCCGGGCTCGGGGTCCGGGGGGTCCGGCGTGGGCGGGGGCTTCGGGCGCTCGCCCGGCGACGGCGCGGGGGCCGGCTTCTGCGTCCGCGGCGGCGGCGGCTCGCCGGCCTCCCCGCCGGCTGCGGGCGCGGCGGGCTCCGCCGAGGCAACGACCGGCGCGGCCCCCACGACCTCCGGCGCGGGGCCGATCCCGGGGGCGGGCTCGAGGAGCGCCGACGGGTCCCGCAGGGCGGCGGCCGCGCGCGTGACCGGGAGCCGCGGCACGTCGGTCACGTCCTCGACGGGGATCGCGCCGTCGGGCAGGGGCAGCGTGACGAGCCGGCAGCGGACGACGATCTGGCGGGGCAGGTCGACCGGGAGCAGCATCACGTAGAGGCGGTACCCGGCCGGGCACCGCGCCGCGCGCGGGTTCGCGGGGTCGGCGGGGAGCGCGTCGACCTCGTCCGGCAGGGGCTCGGTCCCCGGGTCGGTGCCGGGGTCCGTATCGGGGTCCGTCCCCGGATCGGGGTCGGGATCGGTGCCGGGGTCGGGATCCGTGCCCGGGTCGGTGCCGGGGTCCGTGCCCGGCTGCGTGCCCGGATCCGGCGGCGGCGGCTCGGGAGGCGGTGACGTCTGCTCGGGCGGCGCCGGCGCGGCGGGCGGCGCTGCCGGCGGCGCGGCGCCGGCGGGCGGGGCGGCCGGCGGCGGGGCGCCGGCGTCCGGGTCCGGGTCGGGGTCCGGGTCCTGCTGCGCGGGCGGGTCGGGGTCGTCCCCGTCGTCGGCGGGGGCCGCGGCGGGGCCCGAGCCGTCGCCGCCGGGGGCGCCGCCCGCCGCGCCGGATGCGCCGGCGCCCAGGTTCAGGGCGGCCTCGGTCGCTCCAGCCGCCGCAGCCGCGGCCACCGGTACCGGGGCCGAGCCGACGCCGGGCCCGCCGCCCGCCGTGGCCGTGGCCGTGGCGGCCGCGCCGCCGCCCGACGCGCTCCCGATCGCGGCCGCGCCGGCCGACTCCACGGCCTTCACGGCGTCGTCGGTGGCGAACGGCCCGATCCCCGAGCCCGTGACCGCGACCGTCGCGATCACGCCGGCGGTCACGACGCCGGCCGTGGCCAGGCCGCCGATGGCGGCCGCCCCGAGCCCGGCCGCCGCCGAGCCGGCGGCCGCCCCACCGCCCGCCGCCCCGCCCGCGCCGGCTCCGCCGCCGCCCGCGCTGCCGCCGCCGCCCGACCCCGAGCCCGCCGTCCCACCGCCCGCGCCGACGGCCGCGGCGGCCGAGTCGGCGCCCATCGCCGAGCGCAGAATCTCCGCCGCGGCGGCGGCCGGCAGCAACGGGAAGAAGACGCCGAGGCGGCGGCGGCGGTCGTCCTGCTCGCCCGCGAAGATCCGGCAGGGCTCGCACCCGCGCAGGTGGGCCCGGACGCTGCGCGCCCGGAGCGTGCGGCGGTCGCCGTCCGAGATGCGCTGGCGGATGTCCCCGCACGCCGCGTCCCGGCCCGCGCCGAACTCGGCCAGCGAGGCGCGCGCCTCGTAGAGCTGGTGGCGGGCGTCGGCCTCGGTCGTGCCGAGCGCGGTCGCGACCTCGGCGTGCGACAGGCCGCTCAGCTCGCGCAGCACGAGCGCCGAGCGCTGGCTCGGCGGAAGCGCCCCGAGGTCCGCGCGGAGCTGGCGCAGGCGCTCGCGCGCCTCGACGGTCTCGTGCAGCGAGCTCGCCACCGGGTCGTCGCGGTCGCCGAGCTCCTCGGCCTTCGGCCGCGCCCTGATGAGGTCCATCGACTCGTTGTGCGCGATCCGGAACAGCCAGGGGCGCAGCTCGCGGGGCTGCGCGCCGGACGACAGCGCCCGGTACGCGGCGATCATGGTGAGCTGGAGGACCTCCTCCGCGTCCTGGGGGTGGCGGAGGATGGCGCTCGCGTAGCGGTAGATGTCCCGCTGGTAGCGCTGGAAGAGGGCCTCGAAGGCGCGCTCGTCGCCGGCGGCGACGAGGTTGGCGAGGGCGGCGTCGCCGAGGACGGCGAAGGAGCCTGCGCTTGGGCCGAGTACCGCCGGCCGCGGACCGGGTGCGACCGACGTGGCCACCGGCATCCCCCTGCTGCGCGGAAAGGCGTCCCTTATACCTCAGATCCTGCCGGGCGCGCTCCCCCCGATCGACCGCCCGATCGTTCAGGCCGCGGGCCGCAGCGGCGCCGTCGGAGGCGCCATCCGGGCCAGCGCCGCGGGGCCCGCCGCGGCGACCACGGCCTCGAGCGCCTGGACGGCCCAGGGCGCGAACTGGTGGCCCGACTCGCGACAGCACTCCTCCATGGCCTCGGCCACCGAGAGCGGCTGGCCGATCCACGCGCGGCGGCGCATGGCGTCCCAGGAATCGGCGAGGCAGAGGATGGCCGCGCCGTCGGGGATGTCCTCCCCGGCGACGCCGTCCGGGTACCCGCGGCCGTCCCAGCGCTCGTGGTGGTGCCGCACCCAGGCGGTCTCGGCCGGGGACATGAACGCCGACACCAGCCGCCCGCCGGCGGCGGCGTGCTCCTTCACCATCTCGTACTGCTCGAAGGTGAGCCCGCCGGGGGTCAGCAGCACCGAGCGGGGCACGACGATCTTGCCCACGTCGTGGACCAGCGCCGCCTCGCGCAGGCGCCGCACCCGCGCGCCGGGCCACCCGAGCTCGAGGGCGAGCCGCGCGGCGAGCTCGGCGACGCGGCCGGAGTGGCCGGCGGTGGTCGGGTCGAGGTCGTCGATGTGACGGGCCGCCGCCCGAAGGCCCGCCATGCTCTCCGGGCTGGTGAGCTCGCCGGCGCTCTCGGGCGGGTGTGTCGGGAACCAGTCGATCATGTACCCGGTAGTCCTTCGCACCGGGCGGAACGTCGGATCAAACCAGGGCCAATTCCCGGTTAAGAGGCCGTTTCAGAAGTCGCCCGGACGCTTCTGCCTGTCGTCCGAAGCCGTAGCCGGCGGCCCGGACGCTGCGCCGATGGGGGACATCGGCGCTTCCGGCGCCTGGCGGCGGGTGACCGGTGCGTCCCTTCCGGCCCTGCGCCGTCTCTTTGGGTGAGAGACTTGGCCGATGGGAGGACGTTGAGATGGTCATCGAGCCGATCGTCCATGTGGATGCTCCGCAAACCCGGGATAGGCTGGCGATCGATTTCCTCTTTCTCGATCTGACGACCTGTACTCGCTGCCTGGGGGCGAACCGCAGCCTCGAGTCCGCGCTCGAGGTCGTGCGCGACGTCTTGCAGGCGACGGGCGTCGAGGTCGAGGTCAACAAGGTGCTGGTGGAGTCCGAGGAGCAGGCGCGGGCGCTGCGCTTCGTGAGCTCGCCGACGATTCGGGTCGACGGCGACGACGTCGCGCTGGAGCTGCGGGAGAGTTCGTGTGGCTCGGAGGCGTGCACCGATGGCTGCGGTGACCAGATCGCCTGTCGCGTGTGGGTGCACCGTGGCCGCGAGTTCACCGAGCCGCCCGTTGGAATGATCGTCGATGCGATCCTCGGGCACGTATACGGCGTCGCGCCGGCGCGGGCCGCGTCCGAGCCGGGGGCCTACGAGCTGCCTGAGAACCTGGCCCGCTTCTTCTCAGGGAAAGCTGCATCCGCCGCCGTTGGGGACCGCGCCTGCTGCCCGCCCGCGGAGCAGCGGTACTGCTGCGACGGCGACGCGAAGGAGGACTGCTGCGACGCTGCGACCGAGGAGGGCTGCGGGTGTCGGTAAGCCCGCAGCGCCGGTCGGAACCGCTGGGCGCCGAGGCGGTCTGGCAGGACTTCCACGCGCGGCTACTGGGCTTCATTGCCCGGCGTGTCGGGGATCGCGACAGCGCCGAGGACATTCTGCAGGAGGTCATGCTGCGCGTGCACCGCCACGCCGGCGGGCTCGAGCGCTCGGCGGCGGTCAGCGCGTGGGTGCACCAGATCGCCAGAAACGCGATCGCCGACCACTACCGCAGTGCGTCGGTTCGTCGCGAGCGGCCGTCCGGCATCCACCTCGACCGCCAAGAGCCGCCGGCGCTCGAGGGCGCTCCCGGGGAGCTTCGCAGCGAGCTCGCCGCCTGCCTGGGCCCACTCATAGAACGGCTGCCCCCGCTCCACAGGGAGGCCCTCTCGCTCACCGAGCTGGAGGGGCTCACGCAGGCGAGCGCGGCCGCCCAGCTCGGCCTCTCCAGCTCGGGGATGAAGTCCCGGGTGCAGCGCGGCCGCGCCCAGCTCAAGGAACTGCTCACCGCCTGCTGTGAGATCGAGCTCGACCGCCGCGGCGGAGTGAGAAGCTACCGGCCGCTCCGCGGCCCTTGCGACTGCGGCACCCGGGCGCCGGCCCGGCCGGAACGCTGACCCTCCGCCGACGGGCCCAGTACGGCGCGACGAGCAGAAGCGACGCCCTGCGAGCCGGGGAATGCGTCCTTTCCCGCCTCGCACCGTCTCTCTTGTAAGCGGCCGCGCGACCACCGCGAGGCAGGAGGCCGGCGACACCGCCTGACCGCGCCGCCGAGTCCTGGAACGCAAACAAGTCGTCGTCAGCGATCTGCTCCCAAGACGAGCGACAGGAAGCATCGGGATGACCACACACGTGGTCTTGCATCATCGAATCAAGAACACCCAGGCGGCGTTCTCGCGCGGCGAGAACCTGCTCGAGGGCAAGGACGCGCCTCCCGGGGTGCGGGTTGTGCAGTTCTACCCGAGCCAGGACCAGACCGCAGTGACGTGCCTCCGGGAGGCGGACTCGGTGGAGACGGTCCGACAGTACGTCGACTCCACGCTCGGGGCCGTCGCACGCGGCGGTTGCCGAGGCGAACCGGCGCGCAGGCGCGGCGTTCGACCGCATCGTCCCCGCGGTCGCCGTCTCGGCCGCGGCTAGGGGGGATCAGTGATGTCCAGAGCGACGACAGCCGACTCCGCCCGGCTGCTCGGGGCGGTGTTCTCCGGGCAGGTCCTTGGTCCGGGCGATCCCGGCTACGACGAGGCCCGGCGCATTCACAACGGCCTGATCGACAAGCGTCCGGCGCTGATCGCCCGATGCCAGCACACGGCGGACGTCGTGGACGCGGTCAATTTCGGCAGGGAGGAGGGGCTCGAGATCTCGGTCCGTGGCGGCGGTCACAACGTCGCCGGCAAGGCGGTCACGGACGGGGGGCTGATGATCGACCTCTCGCTCATGAAGGGCATCCACGTCGATCCGGCGCGATCCACGGCGCGGGCGCAGGCGGGCGTCACTGTCGGTGAGCTCGACCGTGCCACCGCCGCCTTTCGGCTCGCGACCTCGGGCGGCGTGGTCTCCACCACCGGGATGGCCGGTCTCACGCTCGGCGGCGGTATCGCGTGGCTGATGGGCAAGCACGGGATGGCCGCCGACAACCTGCTGTCCGCCGAGGTGGTGCTCGCGTCGGGCGAGGTCGTCACTGCGAGCGAGGACTCCGATCCCGATCTGTTCTGGGCGCTGCGCGGGGGCGGGGGCAACTTCGGCGTCGTCACGTCATTCGAGTACCACGCACGCCCGGTCGTCAGCGTCCTCGGCGGGGTGGTACTGCATCCGCTCGCGGCGGCGCCGCAGCTCTTCTCGTTCTACCGCGAGTTCGCCGCCGAGCTCCCGGACGAGCTTTCCACGCAGGCCGCCTTTCTGCATGCGCCCGACGGATCGGGGACCAAGCTCTGCGCCATCGCGGTCTGCCACGCGGGCGACGACGCCGACCGGGCCGAGGCCGACATCCGCCCGCTGCGCCAGTTCGGCTCACCGGTCGCGGACATGCTCCAGCGAATGCCGTACCCCGTCGTGAACAGGGGGGCCGACTGGCTGTTCCCGGCGGGCGCGCTCGGCTATTGGAAGTCGGCGTTCTTCTCGGAGCTCTCGGATCCGGCCGTCGGGGTGATGACCGAGGCGTTCGAGCAGGCGCCCAGCGAGCTCTGCGTGCTCGGCGTCGAGGACTTCCACGGTGCGGTGACGCGCGTGGCCCCGACGGCCACGGCCTACCCGCACAGGGAGCCGGGCTACAACCTCCTGTTGATCTCCCAATGGACCGACCCGGCCCAGACCGACACGGGCATGGCGTGGGCGCGCGAAACCTTCGACGCGCTGTCCCCCTACATGGCCGACCGCTCCTACACGAACTACCTGTCGGCCGACGACCACAACCGCGTCCGGCAGGCCTACGGCCCCAACTACGAGCGGCTCGTCGAGCTGAAGCGGCGCTACGACCCGGACAACCTCTTCCGGCTCAACCAGAACATCGACCCGAACGGGTGAGCCTGACCGGGCTTCGCCGAGACGGCGATGGCTGTTCCCCCGCTCGTCGCTCAGACCGAGGTGCGGCTGACTCTCAAACCGCTCCTAAGCCCTGCGCCGCGACCTCCCGCACCTCGCCGGTCGTCAGGTCCACGATCGCCCCCCGGACGCGGTCGCGGCGGGGGAGCGCCCGCTCCGCGCGCAGCGCCGCGACCGAGCTGCGCACGCTCTCCTCCAGGTCGGCGAAGCCGCCCCCGGCCCAGGCGGGGCGCACGCCGGCCTCGTCCTCGATCTCGCGCGCGAAGGCCTCGTCGTCGAGGCCGAGCAGGCCGCAGCCGGTGTGCTGGAGTACGAGCACCTCGCGCGTCGCGAGCTTGCGCTGCGAGATGACGAGCGAGCGGACCGCCCCGTCCTCGACGATGCCGCCCGCGTTCCGGATCACGTGCGCGTCGCCGACGGCCAGCCCGAGCAGGGCGAGCGGGTCGATGCGCGCGTCCATGCACGTGAGGATGGCCAGGCCCCGCCGCGGCTGGGCGGCGCCCGCCGCGCTCACGTGGACAGGAGCGCGAAGACCGCGATGACCCAGATGGCGACGATCGCCAGGCCGGCCGCCCAGCCGCCCGACAGGAGCACCGCGACGACCGCCGTGGCGGCCACCGCGCCGCCGAGGACGATCCAGAAGGACCAGCGGATCTCGACCTTCCCGCGGCGGTCGTAGTCGGTGACCGGGGGCTCGCGCGGCGCGAGCGCGGTGCCGCCGCCGCTGGCCTCCATGTAGGAGTCGAGCGCGCGCATGACGTCCGCCGCGGCCCGGTGCGGGTCGGGCGCGTCGGCCAGGTCCGCGAGCGCCTCCTCGAGGACGGCGCGGTGGGCCTCGCGCTCGGCGCGCGAGAGGGGCTCTCGACGGTCGGTCATCGCCGTCCCAATGGTAGTGGACGCGGGTCCGCCGACCGCGGCGTCTGCGAGACTGCGCGGGTGAGCCGCACGGTGCTGGTCGTCGGAGGCGGAGGGCGTGAGCACGCCCTCGTCAGGGCCCTCGCCCGGTCGCCGGGACGACCGCGGGTCCTCTGCGCGCCGGGCAACGCCGGCATCGCCTCCGACGCCGAGGTGATCCCGGTGCGGGCGGATGACATCGGGGGCATCGTGGCCCTCGCGGGGGGCTACGGCGCCGACCTCGTGGTGGTCGGCCCGGAGGCACCGCTGGTGGCCGGCGTCTGCGACGCCGTCCGCGCCGCCGGCATCCGCGCATTCGGCCCGTCGGCGGCGGCGGCGCGCCTGGAGGGCAGCAAGGCGTTCGCCAAGGAGGTGATGGCGGCGGCGGGCGTGCCGACCGCGCGCGCCGTCACGGCCCGCGACGTCGACGCCGGGATGGCCGCGGTCGCGGAGCTCGGCCTGCCGGTGGCGGTCAAGGCCGACGGCCTGGCCGCCGGCAAGGGCGTCGTGGTCGCCCAGGGCGAGGCGGAGGCGCGCGACGCGCTCGAGGCCTGCCTGGTCGACCGCGCCTTCGGCGAGGCCGGCGCCGCGGTGGTCGTCGAGGAGGGCATGACGGGCCCGGAGGTGTCGCTGCTGGCGATCGCCGACGGGCGGGCGCTGGCCCGCTTCCCCGCCGCGCGCGACTACAAGCCGATCGGCGAGGGCAACACGGGCCCCAACACGGGCGGCATGGGGTCGGTCTCGCCGGTCCCCGACGTCCCCGACACCCTGGCCGACGAGCTGCTCGACCGGGTCCACCGGCCCGTGGTCGAGGAGATGGCGCGGCGCGGGGCGCCGTTCTCGGGCGTCCTCTACGCCGGCCTGATGATGACCGCCGACGGCCCGCGGGTGCTCGAGTTCAACACCCGCTTCGGCGACCCGGAGACCCAGGCGCTGCTGCCGCGCTGGGAGGACGACGCGCTGGAGGCGCTGACGGCGGCCGCGGAGGGAGCCCTGCCCGACGGCCCGGTGACCGTGAACGACGGAGCCGCCGTGGCCGTGGTGCTCGCCGCCGCCGGCTACCCCGGCACGCCCCGGGTCGGTGACCCGATCTCGGGCCTCGACGAGGCCGCGGCCCGGGGCGCCGAGGTCTACCACGCGGGCACCGCGCCGGGGCCGGGCGGGTCGATCGTGACGGCCGGCGGCCGGGTGCTCGCGGTGAGCGCCCGGGGGGAGGGCGTGGCCGAGGCGCGCAAGCGCGCCTACGCCGCCGCCGAGCCGGTGAGCTTCGAGGGCCGCCAGATGCGGCGCGACATCGCCGCGGGGCTGGAGGCCGCGGTGTCCGAAGCCGGATGATCCCCCGCTACTCGCGCGAGGCGATGGCCTCCATCTGGACCGAGGAGGCCAAGCTCGCCCGCTGGCTCGAGGTGGAGCTGGCCGTGTGCCGCGCGTGGGGCGCGCGCGGGGTCATCCCGGCGGACGACCTCGCGGACATCGAGGCGCGCGCCGGCTTCACGGTGGAGCGCACCCAGGAGCTGGAGCGGGTCACCGACCACGACGTCGTCGCCTTCCTCACCGACGTGGCCGAGCGGGTGGGGCCGGCGTCGCGCTGGATCCACTACGGCATGACCTCATCGGACGTCCTCGATACCGGCCTCGCCCTCGCGATCGCCCGGGCGGGTGAGCTGCTGCTCGAGGGCCAGCGCGCCCTGACGGCGACGCTGCGCGAGCTGGCGCTGCGCCACGCCGGCACGCTCTGCGTCGGCCGCACCCACGGCGTCCACGCCGAGCCCACGACCTTCGGGCTCAAGCTCGCCGGCCACGCCATGGAGAGCCGGCGCAACGAGGAGCGCCTGGCCGAGGCGATCCGGGGGGCCGCGGTGGGCAAGCTCTCGGGCGCGGTGGGCACCTACGCGATGCTCGACCCGGCGCTCGAGGCCGAGGTGCTGGGCGAGCTCGGCATCGGCGGCGAGCCGGTCGCGACCCAGGTCGTCGCGCGCGACCGCCACGCCCAGCTCGTGGCCGCCATGGCCGTCGCCGCCAGCTCGCTCGACCGCCTCGCCACCGAGCTCCGCCACCTGCAGCGGACCGAGCTGCGCGAGGCCGAGGAGGCGTTCGCGGCCGGCCAGAAGGGCAGCTCGGCCATGCCCCACAAGCGCAATCCGATCACGGCCGAGCGGATCTCCGGGCTGGCGCGCGTGGTCCGCGGCCACGCCGTCGCGGCGCTGGAGGACGTGGCCCTCTGGCACGAGCGCGACATCACCCACTCCTCGGTCGAGCGGGTGATCCTGCCGGACGCCTTCCTCGCCCTCGACTACATGCTCGCCCGGGCGCGGACCCTGCTGGAGGGCCTGGTCGTGCGCCCGGAGCGGATGCGCGAGATCCTCGACTCCTCCCATGGCCTGGTCTACTCGCAGCGCGTGCTGCTCGGCCTCGTGGAGGGCGGCCTCACGCGCGAGGCGGCCTACGCCCTGGTGCAGCGCAACGCCATGCGCGCCTGGGAGGAGGGCCGGCCCCTCGGCGACCTGCTGGCCGAGGACGCCGAGGTGACCGCGGTCATCCCCCCGGAGGAGCTCGAGGCGCTGCTCGACCCCTCCTGGTACATCCGCCACGTGCCCGAGCTGATGGAGCGGGTCGCGGCGCTGTGAGCACCTCCTACCCGCTGCTGTTCGAGGGCAAGGTGCGCGAGGTCCGCGAGGTCGACGCCGAGCGCCTGCTGATCGTCGCCAGCGACCGCATCTCGGCCTACGACTGGATCATGCCGACGCCCATCCCGGGCAAGGGGGCGATCCTCACCGCCCTGTCGGCGCTCTGGTTCCGGCGGACGGAGGACATCGTCCCCAACCACCTGATCGAGCGCTCCGGCGAGCGGGGGATGCTCGTGCGGCGCCTGCGGATGCTGCCGGTCGAGTGCGTGGCCCGCGGCTACCTCGCGGGGTCGGGCTGGCGCGACTACCTCCGGACCGGCGAGGTCTGCGGCCACCGCCTGCCCGAGGGGCTGCGCGAGGCCGACCGCCTCCCCGAGCCGATCTTCACCCCCGCCACCAAGGCGACCGAGGGCCACGACGAGAACATCACCCGCGAGGCGGCGGCCGACCTGCTGGGCGCCGAGACGCTGGCGCGCCTCGAGCGCGTCACGCTCGACCTCTACGCGCGCGCCGCCGCCGACTGCGCCCGCGCCGGCCTGATCCTGGCCGACACCAAGTTCGAGCTCGGCCTGGACGCCGACGGTGCCCTCGTCCTCGGCGACGAGGCGGTCACCCCGGACTCCTCGCGCCTCTGGCCGGCCGACCGCTGGAGCCCCGGGGGGAGCCCGCCCTCGTTCGACAAGCAGTACCTGCGCGACTGGCTCGACGCCATCGGCTGGGACCACGCCTCGCCGCCGCCGGAGCTGCCGGCCGAGGTCGTCGAGGGCACTCGTACGCGCTACGTCGAGGCCCACGACCGCATCGCGGAGGTGATTCGATGACCCAGATGGTGGTGGTGACGGTGATGCCGAAGGCCGGCGTGCTCGACCCCCAGGGCCAGGCCGTGCGCGGGGCCCTGGAGCAGCTCGGCTTCGCCGGCGTGGCCGACGTGCGCATCGGCAAGCGCATCGAGCTGGAGATCGACGGCGACGACCCGGCCGGGCAGGCGCGGGCGATGTGCGAGGGGCTGCTCGCGAACGCCCTCATCGAGGACTACACCGTCGAGGCGGACGGATGAGCCCACCTCGCACTCGGCCGCTCTCGGCGGCGGCCGGCCCTCGGAGGGCGCGGTGACGGTCGCGGTCGTCCGCTTCCCGGGCTCGCTCGACCACGACAGCGCCCGCCGCGCCGTCGACCGCCTGGGCGGCCGCGCCGAGTACGCCTGGCACGCCGACGGCGAGCTCCCGCCGGGGACCGACGCGGTGCTGCTGCCGGGGGGCTTCTCCTACGGCGACCACCTGCGCTGCGGCGCCATCGCCAGCCGGGCCCCGGTCATGGCGGCCGTGCGGCGCCACGCCGAGGCCGGCGGGCGGGTGATCGGCATCTGCAACGGCTTCCAGGTGCTGTGCGAGGCGGGCCTGCTGCCCGGCGCCCTGCGCCGCAACGCGACGCTGTCGTTCGTCTGCCGCCAGATGGAGCTGGAGGTCGCCGACGCCGACACCCCCTGGACCGGCGGGCTGCCGAGCGGCGAGCGGCTCTCGATCCCGATCAAGAACAACGAGGGCGCCTGGTACGGCGACCCCTCCGAGGCCCGGGTCGTGCTGCGCTACGGGCCGGACAACCCGCTCGGCTCCACCGACCGGGTGGCCGGGATCGCGAGCCGGGCCGGCAACGTGATGGGGCTGATGCCGCACCCGGAGGAGGCGTGCGACCCGCTCCTGGGCTCGACCGACGGCTGCCTCGTGCTGCGGGGCCTGGTGGCGGCATGACGACCGCGCCTCCCCGCCACCGCCAGCTCGGCCTGACCGACGAGGAGGCCGCGCGCATCCTGGAGCTGCTGGGCCGCGAGCCGACCGACCCCGAGCTGGTGATGTTCAGCCTGATGTGGAGCGAGCACTGCTCCTACAAGCACAGCAAGCCCCTGCTGCGGGGCTTCCCGACCGGCGGGCCGCGCGTGCTCCAGGGCCCGGGCGAGAACGCCGGCGTCGTCGAAGTGGGCGACGGCATCGCGGTCGCCCTGAAGATCGAGAGCCACAACCACCCCTCGGCGGTCGAGCCCTTCGAGGGCGCCGCCACCGGGGTGGGCGGGATCGTCCGCGACATCCTCGCGATGGGCGCGCGGCCGATCGCCCTCCTCGACTCGCTCCGCTTCGGCGAGCTCTCGAGCCCGCGCAGCCGCCACCTCTTCACCCGCTCGGTCGCCGGCATCGGCCACTACGGCAACTGCATCGGCGTGCCCACCGTGGGCGGCGAGGTGGCCTTCGACGACCGCTACGAGGACTCGTGCCTGGTCAACGCCATGTGCGTCGGCGTGGTGCCGCCCGGCGGGATGCTGCGCGCGGCCGCCTCCGGGCCCGGCAACGCGCTGGTGCTGATCGGCAACCGCACCGGCCGCGACGGCATCGGCGGCGCCAGCGTGCTCGCCTCGGCCGAGCTGGACGAGGACGAGGACAAGCGGCCCTCGGTCCAGGTGAGCGACCCCTTCACCGAGCGCAAGCTGATGGACTGCTGCCTCGAGCTCGCCGGGGCGGGGGCGCTGGTGGCCCTGCAGGACCTCGGCGCCGCGGGGCTGACCAGCGCGGCGAGCGAGATGGCGGCCAAGGGGCGCGTCGGGCTGGACATCGACCTCGACCTGGTGCCCCTCCGCGAGGCGCTCGCGCCGGCCGAGATCCTGGTGTCCGAGAGCCAGGAGCGGATGCTCGCGGTGGTCGAGCAGGCACGGCTCGACGAGGTCGTCGCCGTCTGCCGCCGCTGGGACCTGGAGGCGACCCGGATCGGGAGCGTGACCGGCGGCGAGCGCCTGGTCGCCCGCTCCGGGGGCGAGGTGGTCGCCGACCTCCCGGCCCGGCAGCTGGCGGACGAGGCGCCCGTGTACGCCGTCCCGCGGAGCCCGGCGGCCCCGCCCGAGCCGCTCGACCCGGCCGCGCTCCCCGAGCCGGCCGACCTCGCCGCCGCCTGGCTGGAGCTGCTGGCCCGGCCGAACGTCGCCTCGAAGCGCTGGGTCTACGAGCGCTACGACCACCTGGTCGGGGCCAACACGATCCGGCGCCCCGGCGGCGACGCCGCCGTCGTGCGGCTGCCGGGCTCCGACCGGGCGATCGCCCTCACCACCGACTGTGCCGAGCGCCTCTGCGAGCTCGATCCGCGCGCCGGCGGGCGGGCGTCGGTGCTCGAGGCGGCGCGCAACCTCGCCTGCGCCGGCGCGCGGCCGGTGGCCGCGACGGACTGCCTCAACTTCGCCAACCCCGAGAAGGGCTCGACGGGCTGGCGGCTGGCCGAGGTCATCGCCGGGATGAGCGAGGCCCTGACGGCGCTGTCGGTCCCCGTCGTGTCCGGCAACGTGTCCCTCTACAATGAGAGCCCCGGCCGCGCCATCTACCCGACGCCGGTGGTGGGGATGCTGGGTCTGCTGGAGCGTGCCGACGCGAGCGTGGGACAGGGGTTCGCCGCCGCGGGCAACGTCGTCGTCCTCGCCGGCGACGACGGCGCCCTCGACGGGAGCGAGTACGCAGGCGGGGCGGTGGGCCGCCCGCGGGAGGTCGACGTGACGCGCGAGGTGGCGACGATCGAGCTGGTGCTGGCCGCGGCCGAGGAGGGGATCCTGAGCAGCGCCCACGACGTGTCCGGCGGCGGCCTGGCGACCGCGCTCGCCGAGTCGGCCATCGCGGGCGGGCTGGGGGCCGAGGTCGACCTCGCGCCGGGCCGGCGCGACGACGAGGTGCTGTTCGGCGAGGGCGGCGGGCGCGTGCTGCTGTCGCTCGCGCCCGAGCGCCTGGAGCGGCTGCGCGAGCTCGCGGGCGAGGCGGTGCGGCTGGACGCGATCGGCGTCGTGGGCGGCGACGACCTCGTGGCCCGCGTCGGCGGCCGCGAGGCGCGCCTGGCGCTCGCCGACGCCCGCGACGCCCACGCGCGCGGGCTCCCGGAGGCGCTGGGGTGACGGCCGCGCGACGAGAGCCGGCCGCCGCCGAGAGCGGCCGTGCGCGAGGAGCGCAGATCGACCTCATCGACGACCTGCCCAAGGAGGAGTGCGGCGTCTTCGCCGTGGTCGCCCCCGGCCGCGACGTCTCGCGGCTGGCCTTCTACGCCCTCCACGCCCTCCAGCACCGCGGGCAGGAGAGCGCCGGCATCGCCGTGAGCGACGAGGGCCAGGTCACCGTGCAGCGCGACCTCGGCCTGGTGAGCGGCGTCTTCGACGAGCCCTCCCTGCGCGGCCTCACCGGCGGCGCGGCCATCGGGCACGTGCGCTACTCGACCACCGGCGCCAACAAGTGGGACAACGCCCAGCCGGTCACCCACACCCGCAACGGCGGGCTCGTGGCCCTCGGCCACAACGGCAACCTGACCAACACCGGGGCGCTGCGCGCGGAGATGGAGGTGGAGGGGGTCGACCTGCGGGCGAGCACCGACTCGGAGATCATCGCCGCCCTGCTCGCCGCCGAGCCCGGGAGCCTGCTCGCGGCCGCCTGCCGGGTGATGCCGCGCCTGGTCGGCGCCTACTCGGTGGTCGCGATGACCGGGCGCGAGCTGGTGGCCTTCCGCGACGCCCTCGGCGTGCGCCCGCTGGTGATCGGCCGCCTCGACGGCGACGGCTGGTGCGTCGCCTCCGAGACCTGCGCCCTCGACCAGATCGGCGCGGAGTTCGTGCGCGACGTGCGCCCCGGCGAGGCCGTGCGGCTGTCGGCCGAGCGGGTCGAGAGCCGCCAGGCGATCCCGTCCAAGGGCGAGCGGCTGTGCGTCTTCGAGCACATCTACTTCGCCCGCCCGGACAGCCAGATGGACGGCCAGACGGTCTGGGAGGCTCGCCGCGCCATGGGGGCCGAGCTGGCGCGCGAAGCCCCGGCCGAGGCCGACCTGGTCGTGGGCTTGCCCGACAGCGGCACCCCGGCGGCGATCGGCTACGCGGGCGCCTCGGGCATCCCCTACGCCGAGGCCGTCGTGCGCAACCGCTACGTTGGCCGCAGCTTCATCCAGCCCGAGCAGGCGATGCGCCAGCAGGGGATCCGGCTGAAGTTCAACCCGCTGCCCGCCGTGATCGGCGGCAGGCGCCTGGTGGTGGTCGACGACTCGATCGTGCGCGGCAACACCACCCGCCAGATCGTGGCGATGCTGCTCGACGCCGGCGCCGCCGAGGTGCACATGCGCATCTCGAGCCCCCCGATCCTCTGGCCCTGCT
>DATAGF010000076.1:0-10331 GCA_036257075.1 Miltoncostaeaceae bacterium | reverse complement strand
CCCGACCCCGGTCGCATCAGGCGCACGGGCACGTGCGCGCCGAGCACGGCGTGCGTCCGCCGCAGGTCGTCGACGAACGCGGGCAGGGGCAGCCGGCGGGAGGGCCGGTCGCGCCAGCCGTGGTTGCCGAGCTCGTGCCCCTCGGCGACCGCCCGCGCCGCGAGCGGCCCGTTCGCGAGCGCCGCCTCGCCGAGCATGAAGAACGTCGCCCGGGCCCCCGACGCGGCGAGGACGTCGAGGAGCCGCGGGGTGACGTCGGGGTCAGGCCCGTCGTCGAGCGTCAGCGCGACGGCCGGGCGCGCCGTCGCGACGCCGAAGAGGACGTCCGGGAAGCGCCGCGCCAGCGCCCGGGCGGGCCAGGGCCCGCGGCGGCTCACCCCGAGAGCGGCGCCTGCACGAGGATCGGGCCCTCGGGCATCATCCGGCTGGTGCGCGGCTGGGCGGTGACGGCGAGGGCGTCGGCGTCCTCGAGGCCCGCCGCGACCCGCACCGCCTGGGAGGGGCCGGTCTGCTCGAAGAGCCCGGCCGACTCGGGCACCCCGTCGCGCAGCACCCAGAGCTGGTAGGCGTCGCCCGGATCGAGCGGCGGCAGGTTGTTCAGGCGCACGATGGCCGTCGCCTCGTCGGGGACGTAGACCACGCGGCCGCTGATGTCCGGGGCGTCCGCCGTCCCGGTGACCGACAGCGCGGCGACCTGCTCGCCGCCGCCGGAGTCCTCGGACGTCTGCAGGACGATGTTCCACCCGAGCAGCAGCGCCGCGATGACCGCCGCGACCGCCACCGCCGGCCAGGGCCGGATGGACGACAGCGCGCCGCGCACCCGCGAGCCGAAGCCGCGGCGCGGCGGCCGCTCGGCCGGCTCGGCCGCCGCCTGGCGCTCGGCCGCCTCGGCCCGCACCCGCGTCATGAGCGAATCGCGCAGGGCGGGCGAAGGGTCGTGCTGCGGGACGGCGAGGGCGAGGACGTCGGCGGCCGAGCGCAGGCCCGCGAGCTCCTCGCGGCAGCCGGTGCAGCCGGCCACGTGCTCCTCGACCCGGGCGACCTCGTCGGGCTCGGCGGCCCCGAGGGCCACCGGCGCGAGCAGCTCGCGGATGGCGTCGTGGCTCATGCCGTCGCCACCCCCGCCTCGCCGAGGCCGCGCCGGAGACGATCGAGCCCGAGCCGCATCCGGCTCTTCACCGTCCCGAGCGGCAGCTCGAGCATCTCGGCGATCTCCTGGTGGGTGAAACCGCCATAGTAGGCCAGCTTGAGCACCTCGAACTGCTCCCCGGGCAGGCTGCTGAGCTCCTCCCGCACCGACCCGGCGAGCGCCTGTCCGATGCCGAGCGCGGCGGCATCGGGCTCCTCCGGGCGGCGCAGCTCGGCCTGCTCGAGGGCCTCCTGGCGCCGGGTCATCGCGGCCAGCGTCCGCAGGCGGTCGACGCCGCGGTTGTGGAGGATCGAGAGCAGCCAGTTGCGGACGCTGCCGCGCGTCGACGAGTAGGAGCCGGCCCCGCGCCAGACCGCCAGGAAGGCGTCCTGGACCAGGTCCTCGGCCGACGGCCGGTCGCCCAGGAGGCGGAACGCGAGCGAGAACGCCACCCGTGAGTGGCGCTCGTAGATGACCTCGAAGGCGTCCGCGTCCCCGCGCTCGACCAGGGTGAGGAGGTCCTCGTCGGCC
This sequence comes from Miltoncostaeaceae bacterium, assembly GCA_036257075.1. Taxonomy (GTDB): domain Bacteria; phylum Actinomycetota; class Thermoleophilia; order Miltoncostaeales; family Miltoncostaeaceae; genus DATAGF01. Next base: position 8,671 of record DATAGF010000076.1, on the reverse strand, counting down.
AGGCGCGTGAGGTCCGCGGGGAGTCGGTCGGCGGCCATCAGAGCACTCTACGGCGCTTCCTGGCCGGCGGATCACCGCCTCAGAGCGACCACTCGCGCGCCGCGATCGCGGCGGCGACCTCCTGCTCTCCGACCGGGCGCCGGTAGCGGCGCGCGGCGCCGACGGGCGCCACGCCGAGGTGGCGGTCGATCATGGGCGCCGGCATCCCCTCCTCGGCGAGCTCGGCCGCGTTCGCGTAGCGCAGCGCCAGCGGGTGGACCCGCTTCGCGATGCCCGCCCGCCGCGCCAGGCGCGGGAGCAGCTCGCGGACGTAGGCGGCCTTGAGCGGCTCGCCGGCCAGCGTGCAGAACAGCGGCGCCGAGGGATCGATGCGGCGCTGCCCGCGGCGGGCGATCCACGCGGCGATGAGGCGGCGCGTCGTCGCGTCGACGCCGGTGGTGCGGCGGCTGCCGCCCTTGCGGGCGGGGACCCGCACCGTGCCGGCCTCGGCATCGATGTCCTCGACCGCCAGGGCGAGGGCCTCGCCCGGGCGCAGGCCAGAGCGGTACATCATGGCGACCAGCGCCCGGTTGCGGACGCCGGTCGGCGCGCGCCCGGAGGCCGCCTGGATGAGCGCCCGCGCCTCCTCCGGCGTCAGGAGCTCGTCGTGCATCGTGCCGCCCGGCTCGTCGCCGCGAGGGAGCGGGGACGGGAGCGGGGCGCGTTCCTGGTCCTCCAAAGCGGGCCTTCCGATCATGGGGGGGCGACCGTCGTGGGCGCCGTCGATGTAGAAGCTTTTGGTAGTTATGGATGCTATGTAGAGGACCCGCAGATGCTTTGTCAACCGCCGGTACCTGGCCGAACGTCGACCTCGAGACCGCCGTCCGGGTAGCCTGTACCCCGTCTCGGGTGCGTGGTCGTCCGCGAGGGCGCTTCGAGGGAAGCCGGTGCGAATCCGGCGCGGTCCCGCCACTGTCACCGGGAGCGGCGCGGCTGGGCGAGAAGCCGGCCACTGGGGCGACCCGGGAAGGCGCGGCGCCGCTGGGAACGGAAGCCAGGAGACCTGCCTCCGCCCGAGCACCGACGGCGCTTTCGAGGAACGGAGCAGTTGGTGCGCGGACGAGCCGGGCGGGCCCTCGCCGTGATCGCGGCGATCGCGGCCGCGGCGGCAATGGCCATCGGCTGCGAGCACCGCGCCCAGGACCAGCCGGCGGCCGGCGAGGCGGCCGGCGCGCTCGTCGCGACGGCCGACTACGGCGCCGTGCCCCTCCTCGACGTCCGCGCCGCCCCCGGCCAGTCGGTGATGCGCGCGCTGCGCGGGGCGACCGACGTCGACACCGCCTACGGCGGCGGCTTCGTCTCGGGGATGCTCGGGCGCACGAGCGACCTGGAGGGGACGCGGGACTGGTTCTTCTTCGTCGACGGCGTCTCGGCGTCGGTGAGCGCCGAGCAGGTCGAGCTGTCCGCCGGCGACGCGGTCTGGTGGGACTACCGCGACTGGGGCGCGCTGATGGACACGCCGGCCGTCGTGGGGCAGTGGCCGGCCCCGTTCGCTCGGCCGGGCGGCGGGCCCTCGGAGGCGGTGCTCGCGGAGCCGCCGCTCTCCCGGGCGCTCGAGGAGCAGGGTGCGGAACTGACGACCGGCGCCTCCCCCTGGAGGGTGAGGGTGGGCGCGAGCGAGGCGCTGGCCCGGCGCGACCCCGCCTGGCGCCGGGCGCTGGACGACCCCGACCGCGCCGGGATGACCGTCGCGCTCGAGGACGGGCGCATCACCGCGCTCGGCGCGGACGCGGGTGCCCGGCGCCCGGTCCCCGGCGCCCGCGCCCTCGCGGCGGCCGTGCCCACCGGGACCGACCCGGGTGACGGCGCCCTCCTGGCCGTCGCCGGCCTCGACGAGGCCGCGGCCAGGGCGGCAGCCGACGCCATCGCGGCCGACCCGTCGCTGCTGGCGAGGCGCTACGCCGTGGCCTTCGACGGCGAGGGCCACCCGCTCCAGGCCGGCGGGAGGTCCGGCCCGTGACGGGCGGGCGGCGCGCGCCCGGACCGCTCGTGCTGCTCGGCGTGGCGGCGGTCGTGATCGCGTTCGCCGACGACCATCCGCTGGTGCTGGCGGCCGCGGCCGGCGGCGGCCTGGCGCTGCTGGTGGCCGCGCCCGGGCGCACCGGCCGCCTCTTCATCCTCGGCGGCCTCGTCAGCGGGCTCACCCTCGCGCTGCTCAACCCCTTCGTCGCGGCCGAGGGCGACCTCATCCTCTGGCGCGGGCCGGACGTCCCGGTGATCGACCTCGAGGTGACCGTGGAGGAGGTCCTCGCCGGGCTCGCCATCGGGCTGCGCCTCTTCGCCGTGGCGGTCCTCGTCGGCGCGGTCCTCGCCCACATCGACGCCGACCGCCTCCAGGCCCAGGTGGCGAGGATCGCCCCGCGCTCGGCGCTGACCTGCGCCCTGGCGGCGCGCCTGATCCCGACCCTGGAGCGCGACGCCCGCGCGATCGCCGAGGCCGCCCGCCTGCGCGGCGTCGACCTCGCCTCCGGGAGCTGGGGCGGCCGGGCGCGGCGCGCGGCGCCGCTGGCGCTGCCCCTGCTCGGCTCGAGCCTCGAGCGCGGCCTGGACATCGCCGAGGCGATGACCGCGCGCGGCTACGGCGCCGGGCCGCGCACTCGGCTGCCCGAGCGCCGTTACGGCCGCGCCGAGCGGGTCGTCCTGGCGCTCGGCGTCGCCCTGGCGGCCCTGGCGGCGGCCGCGCTCGCCCTCGGCCTGGCGCCCTACTCCTTCTACCCGACCCTCGACCCGGTCCTGGAGCCGGGCCCGGTCGCGCTGGCGGCGGGCGTCACGGCGATCCTCGGCGCCGCGGCCCTCGTCCTGCGGCGGCTGCCGTGATCGCCGCGGCCGCCGCGGGCCTGACGTTCGCCTACGGGGACGCCGGCGCGCCCGCCCTCGACGGCGTCGACGTGGAGCTCGCGGCCGGCGAGGTGCTGCTCCTGGAGGGCCCCTCGGGGGAGGGCAAGTCGACGCTCCTGCGGGCGCTCTGCGGGCTGGTGCCGCACTTCCACGGCGGGCGCTTCTCGGGGCGCGTGACCGTCGGCGGACACGACACGCTGAGCACGGCGCCGGCGCGGATCGCCCGCCTGGCCGGGATGGTCTTCCAGGACCCCGAGGGCCAGGCGGTGCTCGGCTCGGTCGGCCGGGACGTCGCCTTCGGCCTCGAGAGCGCGGGGGTCCCGGCCGCCGCGATCCCGGGCCGGGTGCGCGAGGCCCTCGACCTGGCCGGGGCGGGCCACCTGGCGCACCGGGCCATCGCGACCCTCTCGGGCGGCGAGCGCCAGCGCGTCGCCCTCGCCGCCGTCCTCGCACCGCGGCCGCCGGTGCTCCTGATGGACGAGCCGACCTCCCAGCTCGACGACGAGGGGGCGGCGGCGCTGACGGCGGCGCTGCGGCGGCTGGCCGACGGCGCCGGCACGGCCGTCGCGCTCGCCGAGCACCGCCCCGACCGGGCCCGCGCCGTGGCCGACCGCGCCCTCGCGGTGCGCGGCGGGCGCATCGAGGCCGCCGCGCCGGAGCCGGCCGATCCCGAGCCGCCCCCGCCGGCCCCGCCCGGGCCGGTCCTCGCGGCGCTGGAGGGGATCGACGCCGGCCACCAGGGCGCCCGAGTGCTGCGGGGTGCGTCCCTCGAGCTGCACGCCGGCCAGGTCACCACCCTCCGGGGGCCGAACGGCTGCGGCAAGACGACCCTCCTGCGGGTGCTCGCCGGCCTGCACCGGCCGGCCGCCGGGCGGGTGCTGCTCGCTGGCGAGGACGTGACGGCGGTCCCGGCCGAGCGCCGCTTCCCACGGGTCGGGCTCGTGGGCCAGGATCCCGGGCGACACCTGCTCACCGAGCGCGTCGACGACGAGGTCGCCTTCGCCCTGCGGCGGCTGGGCCTGCGCGGGGCGGAGCGTCGCGCCCGGGTCGCCGAGACGCTCGAGGCGCTCGGCCTCGGCGGCCTGGAGGCCCGCCATCCGCTCGACCTCTCGGCCGGGCAGCGGGAGCGCGTGGCCCTGGGGGCGATCCTCGCCGCCCGCCCGGCGGTGATCGCCCTCGACGAGCCCACTCGCGGCATGGACCCGGCTCGCAAGGCGGCGCTGGCCGCGCTCGTTCGGGCCCGGGCTGCCGAGGGCGCGGCCGTGGTCGTGGCGACCCACGACGCCGGCTTCGCGCGCTCGGCCGGCGACGTGGCGCTGGAGGTGGCCGGCGGCGGCCTGCGGCCCGCGGCCCGGCACGCCCCGGCGGAGGCCGCGCCGTGAGCGCCTCGCTCGCGGTCGTCCTGGTGCTGGTCGTCGCGCTGGCGCTCGGCGTGGTGGCGCTCGAGCGCGGCCGCGACGGCGCCAAGGAGCTCGCGCTGGTCGCCACCCTGGGCGCGGTGGCGGCGGCCGGACGGGTGCTCTTCTCGCCCCTCCCGGGCGTGCAGCCGGTGACCGTCATCTGCATCGTCTCGGGGGCGGCCCTCGGCCCCCGCGCGGGGCTCGCCGTCGGCCCGATCGCGGGCCTCATCTCCAACAGCTTCCTCGGCCAGGGCCCCTGGACGCCGCCCCAGATGGCGCTCTGGAGCGCCGCCGGCCTCACCGGCGCGCTCCTGCGGCCCATCTGCCGGCGGCCGCTCGGGCTCGCCCTCGTGGCGGGCGTCTGGGGGATGCTGTTCGGCTGGGCCATGAACGTGTGGTTCCTCGCCTCGTTCGGCCCCGAGGTGAGCTGGTCGGCCTTCGTGCTCACGAGCGGGCGCAGCGTGCCCTTCGACGTGGCCCACGCGGCCGGCAACGTCGTGCTGGCGCTGGTGGCCGGCCCCGCCCTGCTGCGCCTCCTCGACCGCTACGCGCGGCGGATACGAACGGTGGTCAGCCCCGCCCCGAAAGCGCCCGCGCCTGCTCCAGCAGCGCCGTCCGCGCCGCCTCCGCCACCGCCCGCGCCTCCTCGCTGACGCGCCGCCCGGCGGCGACGGCGCGGCGGCCGCTCACGATCATGGACGCGACCTCCTCCGGCGCCGACGAGCCGGTCTGCCGCCGCGACCTCGCGGCGGCCTCCGGATCCAGGGCCGCCGCGAGCTGTTCGGCGGAGATGGCGACCCTTCGCCCGGCGGCCTCCTCGCCGGCCCGGGCGACCCGCTCGGGCGTGAGCGCGTCGGGCGGGAGCCCCTCGTCGACGAGGTCGCGCACCGCGCGCCCCACCACGCGGTGGGCGGTCCGGTAGTCGAGGCCGCCCTCCTGGGCGAGGGCGTCGGCGACGTCCGCGGCCGCCGTGAAGCCCTCGCGCGCGGCGCGCGCGAAGCGCTCCGGGTACAGCTCCAGGCCGGCGACCACCTCGGCCTCGAGCCGGGAGACGGCCGCCGACTGCTCGAGCAGCCGCGGGACGCTGCCGTTGAGCAGGTGGAAGTGGTCCGTCCGTGCGGAGCCCGAGTGGAGGGTCACCAGCAGCCCCGCCAGCTCCCCTGCGGCGATGCCGGCCTGGGTCCGGATCACGGCCAGCGCGTAGGGGTTGCGCTTCTGCGGCATCAGCGCGCTGGCGCGGCTGTGGCGGTCGGCGAGCGAGACCGCGGCGAACTCCCGGCTGGCGAGGATCTCGAGGTCCTGGGCGAGCTGCGAGCCGTGGGCCGACGCGATGGACAGCGCCGCAACGAGCTCGGCGTAGGGGTCGGTCTGCCACATGGCGTCCTTGGTGTGGATGACGACCCCCGAGCAGCCGAGCAGCTCGGCCAGCCGGACGCGGTCGAGCGGCCAGCGCGACCCCGCGCTCCCCCCCGCCCCCGCGACGCTCAGGTCCAGCCGGGCGTGGCACCCGCGCAGGCGCTCGCCGTCGCGCAGCGCCGGGGCGGCGTAGGCCAGCAGGAGGTGGCCGATCGTCGTGGGCTGGGCCGGCTGGAGGTAGGTGTAGTCGGCGGCGAGGTCCTGGGCGTGGCGCTCGGCGAGCTCGATCAGGGCGGTCGCGGCGTCGAGCACCCCGTCGTGCACCTCGAGCGTCCCGGCGCGGGCGCACAGCCGCAGGGCGACGCGGAACGCCTCGCGGCGCGGGCGGCCCGCGCTGAGCCACCCCGCCGCCGACGGGCCGACGAGCTCGGTCAGCGCCGCCTCGCGCGAGTTGAACGCGTCGCCCAGCTCGGGGCGCCAGGGGAGGGCGTCGGCCTCCATGGCGTCGAGGTCGAGCAGGCCGCCGATCAGCGCACGGGCGTCGTCCTCGGGGATCGCGCCGGCCTCGGCCAGCACGACCGCGTGGGCGAGGTCGGCCATCGAGAGCCACGGGGCGAGGCGGTGCGCCGCGTCGATCTCGTGGGCGAAGCCGGACGCCACCAGCTCGGGCGCCGGCCCGCCCTCCAGGCGCCCGCCGGCACCGAGGTACTCGCCGCTCACTCGCGCACGCCCCGATCCTCCTTGACATTCCCGGATGCCGTCACGAAGCTACCGCGACTTATCCCTCGGATAAGCAAAGTGGATATTCCGGTTTTCCTGGCCATCTTCGCCGGTTTCACAGCACGGCACCGCGCCCCCCCCGCGGCCACGAGGAGGGCGCGACTCACCCGCTTGGCCCCTGTCCGACCAAGGAGTGTGGAGTGATCCTACGACACCGATCGAAAGCCCTTCTCGCCGTCCTCGCCCTGTTCGCGGCGGTGCTGACGCTCGTCGCCGCCGGGTGCGGCGGCGGCGACACCGCCAGCGGCGACACCTCGGGAGGGGGCGGTGACTCCACCCTCACGCTGGTCGGCTACACGACCCCCCGCGAGGTCTACGAGGAGGTCATCCCGGCCTTCCAGGCCACCCCGGCCGGCGAGGGCATCGACTTCGAGCAGTCCTACGGGCCGTCGGGCGACCAGAGCCGAGCCGTCGAGGCGGGCCTCGACGCGGACGTGCTCGCCCTCTCGCTGGCCCCGGACATCGACCGCCTCGTCGAGCCCGGCATCGTCGACGCGAACTGGGCCCAGGGCCCGACGAAGGGCTTCGTCAGCAACTCGGTCGTCGTCTTCGCGGTGCGCAAGGGCAACCCCAAGCACATCCAGACGTGGGACGACCTCGTCAAACCGGGGGTCGAGGTGATCACGCCCAACCCGTTCACCTCCGGCGGCGCCCAGTGGAACATCGGGGCCGCCTACGGGGCCCAGCTGGAGCAGGGCAAGACCAAGCAGCAGGCGCTGGAGTACATCCAGAAGCTCTTCGAGAACGTCCCCGTCCAGCCCAAGGGCGCGCGCGAGTCGCTGCAGGTCTTCACCGCCGGCAAGGGCGACGTGCTGCTGGCCTACGAGAACGAGGCCGTCACGGCCCAGCAGGCCGGCGAGGACGTCGACTACGTCATCCCCGACCAGACGATCCTGATCCAGAACCCGATCGCGGTCACCACGACCAGCGGCAACCCGGCCGCCGCCAAGGCCTTCGTGGACTACGCGCTCAGCAAGCCCGCGCAGGAGGTCTTCGCGGCCAAGGGCTACCGCTCGGTGCTCCCGGAGGTCGCCAAGGCGAACGCCTCCACGTACCCGGACCCGCCCGGCCTGTTCACGATCGAGAAGCTCGGCGGCTGGGAATCCTTCCGCGACGAGTTCTTCGACCCGGACGAGGGCGTGATGGCGGACATCTTCGCCGGCAAGGGGTTCAGCCAGGAAGATGAGTAGCGCGGCGCCGACAGCCCGGGCCCCCCGGGTGTCCTTCGGAGCGGGGCGAGCCGTCGCCCCGCTCGGGATGGGCATCGCGGTGCTCTACATGAGCATCATCGTGCTCATCCCGCTGGCGGCCCTGACGGCCGGCGCCTTCGACGACGGCTGGAGCGGGTTCTGGGACGCGATCACGAACGACCAGGCCTGGTACGCCGTCAAGCTCACGCTGATCGTCTCGGCGATCGTGACCCTCATCAACGCGGTCATGGGCACCCTGATCGCCTGGGTGCTCGTGCGAGACCGCTTCCTGGGCAAGGGCCTGGTCAACTCGCTCATCGACCTCCCCTTCGCCCTGCCCACGATCGTCGCCGGCCTCACGCTGCTGGCCCTCTACGGGCCGAAGGGGCCGACGGGGATCAACATCGCGTTCACCAAGGCGGGCATCGTCGTGGCCCTGCTGCTGGTCACGCTCCCGTTCGTGGTGCGGGCGGTTCAGCCGGTGCTGCTCGAGCTCGACCGGGAGATGGAGCAGGCGGCCGCATCGCTCGGCGCCGGCCCGTTCACGATCTTCCGCCGCATCATCTTCCCCAACCTGCTGCCCGCGGTGATCGGCGGCTGCGGCCTGGCCTTCTCCCGCGCCCTGGGCGAGTTCGGCTCGCTGGTCCTCATCACGGGCAACATCCCCTTCGACGACCAGGTCGCCTCCTTCTACATCTTCGGCCAGATCGAGTCCGACAACCGCGCCGCGGCGGCGGGCGTCTCGGTCTTCCTGCTCGTGCTGTCGCTGGCCGCGCTCCTGATCCTGTCCGCCGTCGAGCGCTGGAGCTCCCGCCATGCCCGATAGCCAGGCGCTGCCGATCCCGTCGAAGCCGCCGAGCACGCCCGGGCAGAAGGCCGCCGCCATCGGAAGCCGCTACGGCCTGCGCGTCATCGCGCTCGGCTACCTGGCGGTGATCCTCGCGGCGCCGCTCGCGCTGGTGTTCTGGAACGCGTTCGACGACGGCTTCGGGGCGTTCTGGGACGCGATCACCGCCCCGGCGGCCGTCCACGCGCTCTACCTGACGGTGATCATCGCGCTCATCGCCG
>DATAGF010000073.1:0-12515 GCA_036257075.1 Miltoncostaeaceae bacterium | reverse complement strand
GATCGTGTCGCCGGGCCGCAGCTCGACGATGGCCTTCTTCCAGCCCGGACGGCGCCCGCGGGTGAAGCCGCGGCGCTTGGGCTTGCTGCGCACGGTGACGGTGCGCACGTCGGTGACCGTGACGTCGAAGAGGTCCTCGATGGCCTGGCGGATCTCCGTCTTGCGCGCGCCGTCGAGCACGCGGAAGGTGTACTGGTTGTGCGCCTGCACCAGCTGGAAGCTCTTCTCGGAGATGACCGGGCGCACGATCACGCGTCGGATGTCGTCGCGGATCGAGGTCACGAGTCCTCCCCGTCGGCCTCGGCCGCGGGCTTCTTCGCCGGCGGCTTCTTCGCCGGCGGCTTCCTGGCCGCCGGCTTCCTGGCCGCCGGCTTCTTGGCCCGGGGCTTGGGCGTAGCCGCGGGCTCCTCCTCGGCGACCGGCTCCTCGGCGACCGGCTCGGGCTCGTCCTCGGCGGCCGGCTCCTCGGGGGCGGGCTCCTCCTCGACGGGGGCCTCTGGCTCCGCCGGGGCGGGCTCCTCGACGACCGCGGCCTCGGCGGCCTCGGGCTCGGCCGCTGCCTCGGGCTCGGGCTCGGCCGCTGCCTCGGGCTCGGCCGCTGCCTCGGGCTCGGCCGCTGCCTCGGGCTCGGGCTCGGGCGCTGCCTCGGGCTCGGGCTCGGGGGGCGGCGCCACCGTCTTGGGCGTCGTCTTGGGCTTGGCCTTCTTGCGCGGCTTGGGCTTGCGCTTGGGCTCCACGGCCTCGACCTCGGCAGGGCCGCCGGCCAGCCGCTCCCAGACGGCGCGCTCGATCAGGATGGCGCGGGCGGCCACCACGTCGACCGTCTCAAGCTCGGCCGCCGCGAGCACCGTGACCCCGGCCAGGTTGCGGAAGGAGCGCGCCTCGACCGAGTCGAGGTCCTCGACCACCAGCAGCAGCGGCCGCTCGCCGAGGGCGTCGGAGGCCTGGCGGAGGTACTCCGCCGCGCGCTTGGTCGAGGGCGTCTCCCACCCGGTGGGGTCCATCAGCGCCGCGGTGCCGCGGTCGGCCTGAGCGCGCAGCGCGGCGCGGAAGGCCTGCTGGCGGACCTTGCGGTTGACCTTGCCGCCGTAGCTGCGCGGCTGCGGGCCGAAGACGACGCCGCCGCCGGTCCACTGGGGGGCGCGGATCGAGCCCTGGCGGGCGCGTCCGGTCCCCTTCTGGCGCCACGGCTTGGCGCCGCCGCCCCGCACCTTGCCGCGCGTGAGCGTCGAGGCGCTGGCGGCGCGGCGGGCCGCCAGCTCGGCCACCACGGTCTCGTGGATGAGGTGCTGCTTGATCGGCTGGGCGGCGATCGCCTCGGCGACCGCCGCGCGGCCGACGGTCACGCCGTCGGCGTCCAGGAGCGGGAGCGGCGTCACTCGGGCCTCACGATCACGATGCCGTTGACGGCGCCGGGCACGGCGCCGCGCACCAGCAGCAGGTTGCGCTGGGTGTCGCGGTCGATGACCTGCAGGCCCCGCTGGGTGACCTGGCGGGCGCCCATGTGGCCGCTCATGCGCATGCCCTTGAAGACGCGGGCCGGGTAGGCGGCGGCGCCGATCGAGCCGGGCTGGCGGATGTTGTGCGAGCCGTGGCTCTTCGGGCCGCTGCGGAAGTTGTGGCGCTTGATCGTGCCGGCGTAGCCCTTGCCCTTCGAGGTGCCGGTCACGCGCACCATCTGGCCCGGCTCGAAGGGCTCGACGGTGACCACGTCGCCGACCGACACCTCGGCGCCCAGCTCCTCGGGGGAGAACTCGTGCAGGTGGCGGACGGGCGCGGCGCGGGCCTTCTTGAGGTGGCCGAGCTCCGGGCCGTTGAGGGCCTTGGGCTTGGCCGCGCCGAAGCCGAGCTGGACGGCCTCGTAGCCGTCCGACTCGACCGTCTTGACCTGCGTCACCGGGCAGGGGCCGGCCTCGATCACGGTGAGCGGCACGCGCGAGCCGTCCTCCCCGAAGATCTGGGTCATGCCGAGCTTGCGTCCGATGATCGCGGGCACGGTCGCGGCTACGCCTTGATCTCGATGTCGACGCCGGCGGGCAGGTCGAGGCGCATCAGCGAATCGACCGTCCGCGGCGTGGGCGAGTAGATGTCGATGAGCCGCTTGTGGGTGCGGATCTCGAAGTGCTCGCGCGAGTCCTTGTCCTTGAAGGGCCCGCGGATCACGCAGTAGACGTTGCGCTCCGTCGGCAGGGGGACGGGTCCGGAGATGGTCGCGCCGCTGCGCTGGGCCGTCTCCACGATGGAGGCCGCGCTTTTGTCGATCAGCTCGTGGTCGTAGGCCTTGAGCCGGATCCTGATCTTGTTCTGCTGCACGTCTGCCTGCCGTTCGAGAGAAAGAAAACCCCGCCGCCTCCCCTGAGGGAGACGACGGGGTCGGGAAGCTGGCGCCTACTCCTGGATGCTCTCCACGACGCCCGCGCCCACGGTGCGGCCGCCCTCGCGGATCGCGAAGCGCAGCCCCTCCTCCATGGCGATCGGCTGGATGAGCTCGACCTGCATGGTGGCGTTGTCGCCCGGCATCACCATCTCGACGCTCTCGGCGAGGGTGACGACGCCGGTGACGTCGGTCGTCCGGAAGTAGAACTGCGGGCGGTAGCCCTGGAAGAACGGCGTGTGGCGGCCGCCCTCGTCCTTCGACAGGACGTACACCTGGGCCGTGAACTTCGTGTGCGGGGTGATGGACTTCGGGGCGGCGAGCACCTGGCCGCGCTGGATCTCCTCGCGCTTGACGCCGCGGAGCAGCGCGCCGATGTTGTCGCCCGCGCGGCCCTCGTCGAGCAGCTTGCGGAACATCTCGACGCCGGTCACGACGGTGGTCTCGGTCTTGGGGGTCATGCCCACGATGTCGACCGACTCGCCGACCTTGATGACGCCGCGCTCCACCCGGCCGGTCGCGACGGTGCCGCGGCCCGTGATCGTGAAGACGTCCTCAACCGGCATCAGGAACGGCTTGTCCACGTCGCGCTGGGGCAGCGGGATGTAGTCGTCGACGGCCGCCATCAGCTCCAGGATCCCCTGGGCCGCCTCGGCGTCGCCGTTGAGGGCGTTGAGGGCCGAGCCCTTGATGATCGGGATGTCGTCGCCGGGGAACTCGTACGCCGAGAGCAGCTCGCGCACCTCGAGCTCGACGAGCTCCAGCAGCTCCTCGTCGTCGACCATGTCGGCCTTGTTCAGGAAGACCACGATCGACGGCACGCCGACCTGGCGGGCGAGCAGGATGTGCTCGCGCGTCTGCGGCATGGGGCCGTCGGCGGCGGAGACGACGAGGATCGCCCCGTCCATCTGGGCCGCGCCCGTGATCATGTTCTTGATGTAGTCCGCGTGACCCGGGCAGTCCACGTGCGCGTAGTGACGGTTCGCCGTCTCGTACTCGACGTGGGCGGTCGCGATCGTGATGCCGCGCTCGCGCTCCTCGGGGGCCTTGTCGATCGAGTCGAACGACACGGCCTGCGTGCCGCCGCTGCCCTGCTCGGCCAGTACCTTCGTGATGGCGGCGGTGAGGGTGGTCTTGCCATGATCGACGTGGCCGATGGTGCCCACGTTGACGTGCGGCTTCGACCGGTCGAACTTCTCTTTCGCCATCTGCTGAACTCCTCTAGGGCACTCTGCGTTACGGCGCCCGCCGGCCGGGCGCTCCCGGCGGGCATCCCCCTCCCGGCGCAAAAAGCGCGGCCCGTGGGCCGCGCACGTCAAACCGGGCGCTCCGTGGAGCCGACGTAGGTTAGCAGAGCCCCCGCCATCGGCAAGACGCCTCGCGAGCGGGATGTCGGGCTCCCGGGGAGCCGCCCGGACGCCGTACGATCACCCCGTGGAGCCCGCCCGCACCATCGCCCGGCTGCGCCGCGACGCGGCCGGCGAGGTGCGCGACGACGACGCCTCGCGCGAGCTCTACGCGGCCGACGCGAGCATCTACCGGCGCCTCCCAGTGGCCACGCTCCGGGCGGCCCTCCCGGAGGACCTCGACGCGGCCGTCGCCGCCTGCCGGGAGGGCGGGGTGCCCCTGACGTGCCGCGGGGCCGGCACCAGCCTGGCGGGCCAGGCGGTCGGCACGGGCCTGGTGGTCGACTGCACCGCCCTGGCGTCGATCTCGATCGACCCGGAGGCGCGGGTGGCCCGGGTCGGCCCCGGCGTCGTGCTCGACGACCTCAACCGCGCCGCGGCCGCCCAGGGGCTCGCCTTCGGCCCGGACGTCGCCTCCGGCAGCCGGGCAACGCTCGGCGGGATGATCGCCAACAACTCCGCCGGGGCGCGCTCCATCGCCTACGGGCTGACCGCCGGCCATGTGCGGGCGCTCGAGGTGACCCTGGCCGACGGCACGCGGGCGACCCTCCGCCGGGGCGGCCCGGGGCCCGCGCCGCTCGAGGCCGCACGGGGCCTGGCCGCCGCCGCCCGGCCGCCGGCGCTGCTGCGCCGGGTCTCGGGCTACGACCTCGGCGCCCTCGCCGGCGAGGAGCCGGACTGGCCCCGCCTGCTGTGCGGCTCCGAGGGCACGCTGGCGGTGGTGAGGGAGGCCGAGCTCGACCTGGTGGAGCGCCCGGCGGCCCGCGGCCTGGCGCTGCTCTCGTTCCCCACGGTCGAGGCGGCCCTCGAGGCGGCCGTGGCGGCGCTCGAGGGCGGGCCGTCGGCGGTCGAGCTGATGGCCCGCTCGGCGATCGACCTCGACGCCCCGGCGCAGCTCCTGATCGAGCAGAGCGGCGAGCCGGCCGAGGTCGCCGACCGCCTCCAGGCGGTAAGGGGGGCGCGCGTCGTGCTCGACCCGGCCGAGCAGGAGGCCGTCTGGGCGGTGCGGCGCGCCGGCATCGGCCGCGCCCTCCGCGACGCCCCGCCGGGGCCCGGCGACCCGCGGCCGCTGGCGTTCATCGAGGACCCGGCGGTGCCGCCCGAGCGCTGCCCCGAGCTGGCGCGCGGCGTGCGCCGGATCCTCGAGCGCGAGGGCCTGCAGGCGGTCTGGTACGGCCACGCCAGCGTGGGCTGCCTCCACATCCGGCCCCGGATGGACCTGCGCCTGCCCGGCGCCGTCGCGGCGCTGCGGCGGATCGCCGAGGAGACCGCCGACCTGGTCTGCGCCCTCGGCGGCTCGCTGTCCGGCGAGCACGGCGACGGCCGCGCCCGCAGCGAGCTGCTCCCGCGGATGTACCCGCCCGAGACGATCGACGCCTTCGGCGAGCTCAAGCGCCTGCTCGACCCCGAGGGCCTGCTCAACCCCGGCGTCATCACCGACCCCGAGCCGCTGGACGAGGGGCTGCGCCTGGCCGCCTCGCCGCCCCGCCGCCCGCGCCGCACGGCCCTGGCCTTCACGCGCGAGGGCGGTCTGGCCCGGGCCGGCGAGGCCTGCAACGGCAACGGCGCCTGCCGCTCGCGGGCCGCGACCATGTGCCCCAGCTACCAGGCCCTGCGCGACGAGCGCCACTCCACGCGCGGGCGCGCCGTCATCCTCCGCGCCGCCCTGGAGGGTCGACTTCCGGCCGGACTTGCCGATGAGGGTCTGCATGAGGCCCTCGAGCTCTGCCTCGGCTGCAAGGCCTGCGCGACCGAGTGCCCCGTGGGGGTCGACATGGCGGCGCTGAAGGTCGAGGCCCTCGCCCACCGCCACCGCGCCCGCGGCGCGCCCCCGGCCGCCCGCATCGCCGGCCACGCCCACGAGCTGCTCGCCCTGGGCTCCCGGGCGCCGTCCCTCGCGCGCCTCGGCGCGCGCCTCGCCGGGCGGGTCCTCGGGAGCGCTCCCCCCGCCCCGGTGCGCCGCTGGCGGCCGCGCGCGGCCAATTGGCACAGTGGCGCGCGGCCAATTGGCACCGTGGCCAATTGGCACAGTGGCCATCGGCCAATTGGCACAGGCGCCGACGCACCGGCCGTCGCCCTCATGGCCGACACGTTCACCCGCTTCCTGGAGCCGGGGATCGGCGACGCGGCCCTCCGGGTGCTGGACGCCTGCGGGGCGGCGGTGGAGGTGGTCGACCCGGGCTGCTGCGGGCGGCCGCTGCTGTCGCAGGGGCTGGTCGCTCAGGCGCGCCGGCGGGCGCGGCGGGCGGTGGCGCGGCTGGCGCCCCACGCGCTGGCGGCGCGGCCGATCGTGGTGCTGGAGCCGTCGTGCTGGTCGATGCTGGTCGACGACCTCCCGCGGCTGCTCCCCGGCGACCCGCGGGCGCGGTGGGTCGCGGAGGCGGCGGTCACCTTCGAGCGGGCGGTCGTGGAGCTCGGCCCGCCGGCGCTGGCGGACGGCCCCGAAGCGCTGGTGCACGAGCACTGCCACGCGAAGGCGCTCGGGGACGGAACCGAGGGCGCGGCGGCGCTCGCTGCGGTCCCCGGCCTGGCGACGCGACCCTCCGGGGCCGGCTGCTGCGGCATGGCCGGCGCCTTCGGCCACCGGCACCGCGAGCTGTCGCTGAGGATCGCCGAGGACCGGCTGGCCCCGGCCGTGCGGGCCGTCTCCGGGCCGGCGGTGGCCGCGGGCACCTCGTGCCGCGAGCAGATCCGGCGCGCCGCCGGACGGCCGGCGCTGCACCCGGCGGAGCTCCTGGCGGGCAGGCTCGCGTGATCGCGCCGCGGCGGCGCGGGCCGGGGGTCCCCGCGCGCGCCCTCAACCGGGCCGTGGCCCTCTGGGTCGGCCGCCTCGGGCTGCCGTCGCCCACGATACGGATGTTGCGAGTGCACGGCCGCCGCACCGGCCGATTGCAGACCACACCCGTCCTGGTCCTGCGACTCGGAGGTTTTCGCTACCTTGTCGCTCCCCGGGGCGAAACCGACTGGGCCCGCAACCTGCGGTCCGCCGGTTGGGGTGAGCTGATGAGGGGGCGGCGGGTGGAGCGGGTGAAGGCGACGGAGGTGGACGGGGACGAGCGCGCCGCGGCGGTGGCCGCGTACGTGCGCCGCTTCGGCTGGCTGAACCGGCGTTTCTTCGACGTCCGCCGCGGCGAGGGCCTCGAGGGCGCCCGCCGCATCGCCGGGCGGCACCCGACCTTCCGCATCGGCGCGTTCGCGCTCGTGCTCGCCTTGGGGGTCGCGGCGCCGGCCCTGGGCGCGCGCGCGGGCTACCGGGTTCCCGAGGGCGCGCTGCCGGCGGACGCGAACCAGGCGCGCGCCATGCTCAAGCGCGCGCTCGCCCGCGCGCCCGCCGGATCCCAGGCCAGGGCGGACATCGGCTGGGTGCTCAAGCTCGACCACCGCCACCTCCTGCGACGGGGCCAGCCCCTCGGGCGCCGCTCGACCGTGGCCCGGACGCTGCGCGTCAACGCGTGGTGGTACTCGCGCAACCTCGCCCCGGGAAGCCGCATCGTCGTCCGCGACCACACCGGCATCCTGTTGACCTACTGGGAGGGGCGCGGCCTCGCGGTCAACCCGGTCGCGACCACCGGGCGCTGGCAGGACCTCAACGCCGGGCTGAAGCCGGAGCAGCTCGCCGAGGCGCTCCTGCCGTTCGCCGTGACCCGCCGGGCCGGCGGGCGCAGGTTCCTGCTGTGGGAGTACTACGACGTCCCCGACCGGCCGAGGCTGATCCGGCCCGGCGCGTCCGGCATGGCCCAGGGGCG
Organism: Miltoncostaeaceae bacterium; assembly: GCA_036257075.1. Classification (GTDB taxonomy): domain Bacteria; phylum Actinomycetota; class Thermoleophilia; order Miltoncostaeales; family Miltoncostaeaceae; genus DATAGF01. Next base: position 4,989 of record DATAGF010000073.1, on the reverse strand, counting down.
CATCGCCCAGCTCATGGCCCGCGCCTACCACCGCACGGGGCAGGCCCGGTTCGCCAAGGCGGCCGCCGGGGCGCTGGCCTCCTTCACGGTCCCGGTCGGGCAGGGCGGGGTCGTCAGCGAGGTGGGCCCCTCGTCCCCTTGGTACGTGGAGCGCGCCTACCCCGGCGCCGGCCCCTGGAAGGGCGCCGCGCTCAACGGGTTCATGGTCACCCTCCTCAACCTCGAGGCGGCGGCGCCGTACCTGACGTCGCGGCCGGAGCCGAAGCGCCGCGGGCCCGCCGAGCAGCGGATCCGGCCGCGCGCGCCCGGCGCCGAGAGGGCCGGCGAGGCGGCCAAGGACATCGTGGCCCGGGGCGAGCGGACCCTGGCGCGCTACCTGCCGATGCACGACACCGGCTCGTGGAGCCTCTACGGGCTCTCCACCCCCGGATGGGCCTGGCGGACCCACGTCGCGGACCCCGGCTACCACTGCTACCACGTGACCCTGCTGCATCAGCTCGACCGCCAGGCCCCGGGCTACGGCTTCGGAGGCTGGGCGGAGCGCTGGGACGGCTACGCGCGGCGCCAGGGCCTGAACTGCAAGCTCAAGGCGCCGCGCTGGCTCGAGCCGCGGCCGGACCGGCCGCCCGAGGCGATCCTCAACCCGCCGAAGCCCGAGCCGGAGCCGGGGTCCGAGGAGCCGACGACCACGACGCCCGGGACCACCACCGCCCCCAGCACGGGCTCGCGCTGACGTTGCGATGAGCCCCGCGCTGGCCGCGACGATCGTGAGCATCGTCGTCGCAGCGGTCGGCGTCTACCTCGGGAACTCCATCCGGCGCAAGGGCCGCGAGGAGCGCGAGACCGCGACGATCGCCAAGCGCTTCGAGGTCTACCCGAAGCTCTGGGCGGCGACCAAGGGGGCGGCGCCGATGGCCGAGGTCGTCGAGCCGGCCCAGGACCTCACGCGGGACGACCTGGACGCCCTCTACACACGACTCGACGAATGGTTCTGGGACCAGGGCGGGGGCACGTACCTGGGCGAGCCGAGCCGGACGATCTACCTGCGCGCGAAGGAGAACCTCAGGCGCCGCGACGACGACCTCTGGCCCGACTCGGCCCGCGACAGGGTGGCGCGCGTGCCGCCCGAGAGGCGCGGATACGCGCGCAGCGCCCTCGCCCGCCGCCAGCTCTCGCTGCTCCGCAGCGCGATGCGGGCGGACCTCGGGATCCACGGCCGCCCCTACCGCGGCGGCCTCACCGAGGACGACAAGGACTTCCTCCGCCGCTGCGGGGCGCGGCTCTGGCGCCGCCCCTGGTGGGACGGCACCCTCCGGGGCTGGGCCGGCGAGCTCGTCCGCCGCCGGCCCGAGGAGCCCCGCTAGGCGGCGGCGCCGACCTTCTGCCGGATGTCCTCCGCGATGGAGCTCGGGACCTCCTGGTACGAGTGGAACTGCATCGTGAAGGTCGCCCGCCCCTGGGTGGCCGAGCGCACCGAGGTGGCGTAGCCGAACATCTCGGACAGCGGGACCTGGGCGGTGACGACCTCGGTGGTCGAGCCGCGGGCCTCCATGCCGCCGATGCGGCCGCGCCGGGAGGTCAGGTCGCCGACGACGGTGCCGACGAAGTCCTTCGGCACGACGACCTCGACCGCCATCACGGGCTCGAGGAGGGTCGGGGAGGCGCGCTTGGCGGCCTCCTTGAGGGCCATCGAGCCGGCGATCTTGAAGGCGACCTCGGAGGAGTCGACCTCGTGGTAGGAGCCGTCGATCAGCTCGACGTGGACGTCGACCATCGGGTAGCCGGCGACCACGCCGCCCTCGAGCGCCTCCTGGACGCCCTGGTCCACCGCCGGGATGAACTCGCGCGGGATCGAGCCGCCGGCGATCTTGCTCTCGAAGAGGTACCCGGACCCCGGCTCGCTGGGCTCGACGTTGATGTAGACGTGGCCGAACTGGCCGCGGCCGCCGGTCTGGCGGACGAAGCGGCCCTCGACCTTCTCCACCCGCTTGCGCACGGTCTCGCGGTAGGCGACCTGGGGCGCGCCCACGTTGGCGTCGACGCCGAACTCGCGCATGAGGCGGTCGACGATGATCTCGAGGTGGAGCTCGCCCATGCCGGAGATGACCGTCTGGCCGGTCTCCTCGTCGGTGCGGACCCGGAAGGTCGGGTCCTCGTCCGACAGGCGGCCGAGGGCCTGGGCCAGCTTTTCCTGGTCCTGCTTGGTCTTGGGCTCGATCGCGAGGCCGATCACGGGCTCGGGGAAGATCATGCGCTCGAGGATCACCGGGTCGGCGGCGTCGGTCAGCGTGTCGCCGGTGGTGGTCGACTTGAGGCCGACGGCGGCGACGATGTCGCCGGCCGAGACCGAGTCCACGTCCTCGCGGTGGTTGGCGTGCATCATGAGCAGCCGCCCGACGCGCTCCTTGCGCTCCTTGGTGGCGTTGACGATGCTCGCGCCGCTCCCGACGCTGCCCGAGTAGACGCGCATGTAGGTGAGGCGCCCCACGTAGGGGTCGCTCATGACCTTGAAGGCCAGCGCCGAGAAGGGCGCGTTCGGGTCGGGCTCGCGCACGACCTCCTCGTCGGTGCCGGGTATGGTGCCGGCGGCCGGCTGCACATCGAGCGGCGACGGGAGCAGGTCGATGACGGCGTCGAGCAGCGGCTGGACGCCCTTGTTCTTGAACGAGGAGCCGCAGAGCACCGGCGTGATGGCGATCGCCAGGACCGCGGTGCGGATCGCGGCGAGGAGGCGCTCCTTCGAGATCTCCTCCCCCTCGAGGTAGGCCTCTGCGAGCTCGTCGTCGACGTCGGCGAGGGCCTCGATGAGCGCCTCGCGCGCCGCCTCGGCCTCGGCCCGCATCGACTCGGGGATGTCGGTGACCTCGAACTCGGTGCCGAGGTCGTCGAGGTAGATGATCGCCTTCATCCCGATGAGGTCCACGATGCCGCTGAAGTCGGCCTCCTGGCCGATCGGCAGCTGGATCGGCACGGCGTTGGCGCCGAGCCGCTCGATCATGGTCTGGACGGCCGCCCGGAAGTCGGCGCCGACCCGGTCCATCTTGTTGACGTAGGCGATGCGCGGCACGCCGTAGCGGTCGGCCTGGCGCCAGACGGTCTCGCTCTGGGGCTCGACGCCGGCCACCGAGTCGAACACGGCGACGGCGCCGTCGAGCACGCGCAGGCTGCGCTCCACCTCGATCGTGAAGTCGACGTGGCCCGGGGTGTCGATGATGTTGATGCGGTGGTCGCGCCAGAAGCACGTCGTCGCGGCGCTGGTGATCGTGATGCCGCGCTCCTGCTCCTGGGCCATCCAGTCCATGACGGCGGCGCCCTCGTGCACCTCCCCCATCCGGTGGGTGCGGCCGGTGTAGTAGAGGATGCGCTCGGTGGTCGTGGTCTTGCCCGCGTCGATGTGGGCCATGATCCCGATGTTCCGGGTCTTCTCGAGCGTTGTCTTCTTCGCCGTCGTCGTCACTGCGCGTCACCTTCTGTCGTCTGCGCGCGCGCCCGCAGGCCGCGTGCCTGAAACGTCCACCCCTCGTTCCACCGTCGTCCCCGTCCGCCCGGCGCGGACGGGCGCGCTACCAGCGGTAGTGCGCGAACGCCTTGTTCGCCTGAGCCATCCGGTAGAGGTCGTCCTTCCGCTTGAAGGCGCCCCCCTGCGAGCCCAGCGCGTCGAGCAGCTCGTTCGCCAGCCGCTCGCTCATCTGCTTCTCCCGCCGCTCGCGCGCGTACCGCACGATCCACCGGATCGCGAGGGTCCGGCCTCGCCGCGGCGGCACCTCGATCGGCACCTGGTAGGTCGCGCCGCCGACGCGCCGCGACTTCACCTCGAGCGCGGGCGTGACGTTGCGGACAGCCTCCTCCATGACCGCGACGGGGTCGCGGCCTGTGCGGTCGCGGATGCGCTCGAGCGCCCCGTAGACCACGCCCTCGGAGGTCGACTTCTTCCCGTCCTTGAGCACCTTGTTCACCACCTGGGTGACCAGGGCGCTGTTGTAGACCGGGTCCGGGTCGAGCGGGCGGCGCGTGATGACGGCGCGGCGCGGCATTACTTCGGCGCCTTCGCGCCGTACTTGGAGCGCGCCTTGCGGCGGTCGGTCACGCCGGCGGCGTCGAGCGCCGCGCGGATGACCTTGTACCGCACGCCCGGCAGGTCGCGGACGCGGCCGCCGCGGACCAGGACCACGGAGTGCTCCTGGAGGTTGTGCCCCTCCCCCGGGATGTAGGAGGTGATCTCGGCGCCGTTGGTCAGCCGCACGCGGGCCACCTTCCGGAGCGCCGAGTTCGGCTTCTTCGGCGTGGTGGTGTAGACGCGCGTGCAGACGCCGCGCTTCTGCGGCGCGCCGCGCAGCGCGGGGGTCGTGACCTTGGCGAACTTGGGCTTGCGGCCCTTGCGGACCAGCTGGTTGATCGTGGGCACGGAGACCTTTGTCCGAGCAGACGGGAACCGCCCGTCAGGGCGGCCCGGGAACGGTAGCACGGGCCTGGGGGACGCTCTAGGGTCGCCAGCTTGGGGGACTGGTGGCACAACGCAGCCGGCATCCTCGGCCGCTCGGCGGCCGTCCGGGGCCGGCCCGCGCCCCTCACGTGACAGGCTCGGCCGCCTCCAGCCGCAGGTCCGCGGTCGAGTCGAGGCTGACCGTGCCGCGGATCTCCATGTCGATGGTCCAGCGCAGCGGCAGGGCCAGGCGGGGAGACCACCAGAAGACGTCGACGCGGCGCCCCGGGTGGGCGCCGCCGGTGTCGCTCGTCGTCCGGACGACGAAGCTCGGCAGGCGCCGGCCCTCGACCTCGACGGCGTCGCGGCGCACCACCTCGGCGCGGTACGACACCGGCAGCTCGCCCGCCGGGTAGCGCCCGGACCACGCCAGCCCGACGGAGAGCTTGCGAGGCAGGTGGAGCGGCGCCGGGCGCAGGTCGCGCCGGTCGTCGCGGCCGAAGCCGACGAAGCTGATGTCGGTGCGGCGCCAGGTCGCCCAGGATCCGTGGCGCGTGACCCGGAAG
>DATAGF010000031.1:0-2066 GCA_036257075.1 Miltoncostaeaceae bacterium | reverse complement strand
AGGACTGGGCGGCCAGGTTGTAGACCTCGTCCGGCTCGGCCTCCTGGAGGGCGGCGACCAGGGAGGGCTGGTCGAGCAGGTCGGCCTGCACGAAACCCAGCTGCTCGCGCAGGTGCTCGATGCGCTCGTACGACTCGGTCGAGGACCGGCGCACCACGCCCCAGACCTCGTAGCCCTTCTCCACCAAGAGGTCGGCCAGGTACGAGCCGTCCTGGCCGGTGATGCCCGTGATCAGCGCCCGGGGCACGCGCGCCTCACTCGCTGTCCTCGGCGACCACGCGCTCGCGCCACCAGTCGAGGGTGTCGGCCAGGGTCGTCTCGATCGGGATCTCGGGCGTCCATCCGGTCTCGTCGTGCAGGCGGGCGGGCGAACCATAGAGGTCGGGTTGCTCGCCGGCGCGCCGAAGGCCCGCGTCGGAGGCGAACGTCACCGGGATGCGCGCCAGCGGCGCGAGGCCCTCGATGAGCTCGCGCACCGGCCGCGAGCGCCCGGTGCAGGCCATGTAGACCGCGTCGGGGTCGCCGCGCTCGATCACGGCGAGGTAGGCGCGGACCATGTCGCGTACGTCGGTGAAGTCGCGCCGCGTGTCGACGTTGCCAACGCGCACCTCGACCCGCTCCCGGCCCTCGTGCTCGGCCTGGGCGATCTGGCGCGCCACGTTCGGCAGGACGAAGCGCGGGTCCTGCCCGGGGCCGACCTGGTTGAACGCCCGCACGCGCAGGGCCGGCAGGCCGTAGGCGGCGTGGTACTGGCCCGCCGCGAGGTCGGCCGCCGCCTTGGAGGCGCCGTAGGGCGAGACCGGGCGCAGCGGCGTGTCCGGGCCCACCGGCAGCTCCCCGACCGGGACGCGCCCGTGGATCTCGCCGCTCGAGACGACCAGGGCGGGCGTCTCGGGGGCCGCGTCGCGCATCGCCTCGAGCACCGAGAGGGTGCCGCCCAGGTTCACGTCCCAGGTGCCCAGCGGGTCGGCGAACGACGAGCCCACCGACGACACGCCGGCGAGGTGGGCGACGGCGTCCGGCCCCACCGCGGCAAGCACCGTGGCCAGCTCGCGACTGTCGCGGACGTCGGCCGGGTGGGCCGTCGCGCCATCCGCAAGGGCGCCCTCGCGCCCGGGCCGGACCAGGGCGTGGACCTCGTGGCCGAGCCCCGCGCAGTAGGAGGTGAGGTGGCGGCCGGCGAATCCGGTTGCGCCGGTGATGAGCAGCCGCACGAGGCCGTGAGGCTACCAACGGGACCGTGAACGAAATGTGCGCGAATCGGAAGGCCGCCTTGCCGCCACGCGCGGCTGGGGACTACCCTCGGACGATGCCCGCCGTCCGCAGGCTCATCGCCGTCTGCGCGATCGCGCTCGCCGCCGTCCTGCTCCTGATGCCGTCGGCGGCCGGCGCCCAGACGTACCTGGACATCTACGCCGACTACGCCGACAACGGCGTGATCGACGGGGACTACCCCTTCTCGCAGCTCCAGGGCGCCCTGCTCGCGGCGCGCGAGGACGTCCGCTACACCGACTTCGCCAACGCGGTCTCGGACGCGCTGGACGCCGCGTACCTCGGCGGGGAGAGCGGCAGCGGGAGCGGCGCCGCCGACTCGCCGCTGCCCGCGCCGCGCACGCCGGACCAGAGCGGCGATCCGCCGTGGCCCTTCATCGCCCTGACCGCCCTGGCCGGCGCCCTGGTGGTGACCGGGGCCGGCTCGTCGCTCTACCGGCGGGCACGCCGCTGAGGCGAGGGCGCGACCGCTAGGCTTCGCGACCCCAGCCGTCCCGGAACCGAGGTCGCCACGCGATGTCGCACGCCAACTACAGCCTGACCTACCGCGCCGCCATCCCCGCCCAGGTCGGGATGCTCGGCCGGGTGATGGCCGCCATCGGCGACGCCGAGGGCCAGATCGGCGGCGTGGACATCGTGCACGCCTCGAAGGGCGCGGTGACCCGCGACATCACCGTCTACGCGCGCGACGAGGACCACGGCGAGGCGATCCGCGCGGCGCTCGAGGCGGTCGAGGGCGTGCGCGTCGAGTCGGTCAACGACCGCGTCTTCCTCTCCCACCAGGGCGGTGTGGT